>NZ_JBIWAE010000025.1:0-128414 GCF_044759865.1 Streptomyces sp. NPDC099050
CGGCTGTACCTCCGCCACGGCCTCCGCCGACACGGTCACGTCTGTCATCAGGTGTCACTTCCTGGTCGAAGATCCACCGTTGACCGTACAGACCCCCGACAACGTCCCCACCAGGCCGTCGTGGCTCAGTTCCCCGACCAGTTCACGAGCCCGCGACAACGAGGCCGCTGAGTGGACGTTAAGTCCGTTTCTGGTAGCGGCCTCGTCCGGGTTGGGTGAGGAAGCCTTGGCGGGTGAGTCGTCCGAGGCGGCTGCGGGTGATGTTGACGGATGCTTCGTCGGTGGGCATGTCGAGGAGTTCGTGCAGCTCCCGGGCTCGGAACGCCTGGTCGGGGTGCTGGTTGAAGGCGTCGACGATGGCCTGGTAGGCGGTGCTCGACTCGGGCGGATCGGGTTCGGTCCCGGTGGGTGCGAGTTCGGTGATGACCTTGCGGGTGGTGGCGAGGTCCGCGAGGCGAGCTTCGGTCTCGGTGAGGGCGGCGGTGAAGTGCGCGATCCGGTGCCGTAGTTCGTCCGCCCGGGCCGTGGCCTCGTTCTCCCGGAGGTGAAGGTCCACCAGGAGTTCGGTGATGTTCACGCGGCCAGCCCGATGGTGTCGCGCCAGGCCGGCGTGGGTGTCGTGAGGCGGCGGGCCATGTTGGCGGTGGAGGCCCAGTAGACGCGCGAGGCGGAGGTGTCGGGCCGGTGGTCGTACTCCCGGGTCAGACGCCGGTGGAGCATCAGCGTGCCGTTCGTCTGCTCGACCACCCACCGCTTGGGCTGCGGGACGAACCCTTTGCCCTGGTCAGCGGGGTTGCGGCGGACGACCTCGACGCCGATGTCGAGCAGTGCGCCGTGAACGATGACCGCTTCCTTGAAGCCTTGGTCGACCAGGGCTTTCTCCAGGCGCATTCCGCACCGCTCGGCGGCCTGGTCGAGCAGGGCGATGCCGGCCGCGTTGTCATGCGCGGAAGCGGCCATGACGACGACGCCGATGATCAGCCCGAGAACGTCGACGGCCAGTCCCCGCTTGCGCCCCGACACCTTCTTGTTCGCGTCCAGCCCCGTCGTGGTCCTGGGGACACCCGCCGCGGCGCGGACGGACTGGGTGTCGATGATCACGATGGACGGGTCCTCTAATCGGCGGGCTTTCTCCCTGACCTGGCAGCGAAGGAGTTCCTGAATCCGCTGGTCGAGCCCGTCCTCGCGCCACAACCTGAAGTAGTAGAACACCGCCGACCAGGCCGGCAAGTCATGCGGCAGCATCCGCCACTGACAACCCGTCCGGTTCTGATAGAAGATCGCGTTCACAACCTCCCTCAGGTCACACGACCCAGGATCCCCGGTCGCCGACCGCGCCACCCGGCCCTGCTTCCAGGCCGTGATCATCGGCTCGATCAACGCCCACTGACCATCCGACAAATCGCTGAGATACGGCTCTCTCATCACGCCCCGCATCTCAACATGGACATGCCCATCGAGCAGCCCGGACCGCGATCAGTACCACGATCGAGCGATCACGAACGAAGAGAAGTCGGACTTAACGACCACTTAGAAGTCGTCTCATTTGGTGAGTCTGCGGTAGCAGATGAGGGTGCAGGCGATGCTGGTGAACGCGAGGAAGTGATCGGCCTTGCGTTCGTAGCGGCGGTGGAGACGGCGGCAGCCGGCGAGCCAGGACATGGTCCGTTCGATTTTCCAGCGGTGCCGCCCGAGCCTGGCCGAGGAGTCGATGCCCCGTCGGGCGATGCGGTGGGCGATCCCGCGGGAGCGCAACCACCGACGCAGTTGCCGCGACTCGTAGGCCTTGTCCGCGTGCAATTTCGCGGGCCGCCGGCGGCGCGGTCCACGCCGGGACCGTAGGGGCGGGATTCCCCGGACCAGGGGCTCCAGGGCCTGACTGTCGTGGAGGTTCGCGCCGGAGATCCCGATGGAAAGGGGCAGACCGGTCGCCTCGGTGATCCAATGGATCTTCGACCCGTACTTGCCCCGATCCACAGGATTCGGGCCCGTTAAATCCCCCTTTTCACGGCCCGCATGTTCACCGAGTCGATCGCGCACCTCGACCAGTCCAACTCGCCGCGAGCGCCGAGCTCGTCCAGGACGAGCCGGTGGAGCTTGGCCCACACCCGGGCCTGGGTCCACTCGGTGAACCGGCGATGCGCGATCGCCCCGGACGGCCCGAACGAAACGGTCGGGAACTGCTGCCAGGTGCAACCCGACGTGGCCACGAACACGATCGCCGCCAGCACCTCGCGATCCCCGTGCCGGCGCCGACCACCACCCTGCGGCCGCGTCGGCGCCTCCGGCACCACCCGCTGGAACAAATCACAACTCATCCGGCACCAGCCGCTCAACGATCCCCACGACCACAGCCTATCGAACAGCCCAAATGAGATGGCTTCTTACAGACCCTTCGCGGGTCCGTGGGCTGTCACGCCATTGCGCCCTCGGCTGCAAGTGCCTTGCGGGCAAGGGGCCCCCGCACGGAAGCCCCCTGGCCAACGGCTGACATGATCGGGGCCGTGACCGACACGAACTGGGAAAACTGGTACCGGCAACTCCTGGCCGCCGTGGCGCTGCTGGCTGCTCCCGCACCCGACCAGTTGGCCTGGCTGGAGAAGTACGCCGTGCCGGTGGACGAGATCGCCTTGAACTTCGACGACACGGCCGTGATGGCACGGCAGCTCGGCGACGAGGGCTGGCTCGCCCCCGAGGCGCTGTCCGAGCTCGCGCGGATAGACGACTTGCTCGGCCGCCTGACCACGGACGAGGGATCCACGGGCTGGACCGCGCAGGGCCTCAAAACTCACGAAGTGTGGGCACAGGTACGTCAGGTAGCCGACCGGTTCCTCCGCGCGCAAGGCGAAACAGAACGGGCACTGCCGCTCGCCGAGATAATCCGCTGACTGAATCGCCACCGTCACCCGGCCTCCCGTCGAAGTGACCGGACATGGTGATGTCACGGGGGGGGAACCACAACTCTCAATACATCTGCGGGACTCTCATCCAACCTGCAGCATCACAGGTCAACGAGACAGCCCTGTCAACGGCCACACCGCAACGTGAACGAGAACGCACACCGGATTCCCGTTGCACGGCTCGGTCCTGGATCGGCGACGGGCGTCCCCGCGCCTTGGCATCTGGCCTACACGCCGCTTCGCGCGGAGCTGCGCTTCACTTTCATCCAAATTCGTCCTTGAGAGAGCTAACGTGAGAAGAAAGAATATCCGCGGCGCATGGATAGCTGCGGGGCTGGTCGCAGCCGCTGGGCTGCTGGCCGCCGCCCCGGCTGTGTCGGCCGGAGCCCCGGCGGGCACCCCGCCGGTGCGCACGATTTCGTACAACGCGTGCGGCGCCTACGCGGCGAAGTGCCAGAGCGAGATGACGCCGGCAGCCTGGGCCGACGGCCTCCAGGGGCACGTCACCGACTGGGACGCCGACGTGGTGATGCTCCAGGAGATGTGCAAGGGCCAGTACGACCGGCTGCGTCAGGTTCTGCCCGGGTATGCGGGAGTGTGGACCGGTACCCAGACCGCCGACGGCTGTGCCAATTGGGGTGATGACAAGAGCTTCGGCCAGGCGCTCCTGGTGAAGGCTCCCCAGAGCGAGGTCACCGGGATGTCCACGGAGCTCACTCCGGCCGGGTTCACCGGGGAGAAGCGCTCCGTGGTCTGCGCGAAGGCGCCTGTCGAGGGGCGTGCCGTCCTGGCGTGCGGTACGCACCTGCGGCGCGACGACACGGCGAAGAACGACACCCCGGCGCTGCTGGAGCGGATCGAGGGCTGGGCGAACGGGCTTCCGGTGATCCTGGCCGGCGACTTCAACGCCCGGCCCGACTACCCGCACATGGACCCGGTCTACGCGGGCCGACCCGGGACGCTGTCGTTCGCGGAGGCCGACGGCACCAATCAGCAGTACTTCACGGCCGCCTGCAAGGCGGCCGCGGCCACCGAGTGCCGCACCGGCGCACCGACCCTCGTCGACAACGAGACGGGCACGAAATACGTCTCGAAGTTCGACTTCTCCTTCTTCACCCGCCAGGATTTCCGCGACCTGCGCAGCGAGACGGTGGACACCGGGTACACCAAGGTGAAGGACCACCTTCTGGTTCGTTCGGCAGCCTCCTTCCAGGAGCGCACTCCCGTCTCGGGGGACCTCACCGGTGACGGGATCCGCGACCTGCTCGCGGTCCAGGACGACGGTTCGCTGCGCCTGTACCCCGGGCTTGGCAACGGCCGTTTCGCGGCCCACCAGGTGATCGGTGCGGGCGGGTTCGCCGGAGCCGACGTCAGCCACCGCGGCGACTGGACCGGCGACGGCCGTGAGGACGTCATCGCCCGGATCGGTGACGAACTGTGGGTGTACCCCAACATCGGCTACGGCCGCCTCGGCGAGCGGATTGCGATGGGTGAACGCCCCAGGGGCTGGGCCCACACCAACATTCTCGCCGCCGGCGACGTCGACGGCGACGGAGCGCCCGACCTCGTAGGACGCAGCGTCAACGGCCTGTACCTGCACCGCGGAACGGTCGGCACCAACCCTGCCCTGCCCCGCGACGCCGTGGTCATGGGCGGTACGGAGTGGAAGCCCGCCGACCTGCCCGAGATCCTCGCCCCAGGCGACGTCAACGGCGACGGCCGCGCGGACCTCTGGGCCCGCGCCTCCGATGGTCAAGTCCGCCAGTACCTCTCCAACGGCGCCCAGCCACTGCCCGCGCCCACCATCCTGGCCACCGCGCCCGCGGGCTCGTACTCTCTCGCGGGAACCGTTGGCGATGCCGACGGCGACGGCCGCGCCGACCTGCTGCTCACCACCGCGCCCCAGGGCGCCGGCACCGGGAACCTGACGTTTCTGGCCGGCAACAACGAGGGAACGGGATTCGGTCCCGCCCTGACCATCGGCGAAGGCGGGTGGCGCTGGATCCAGTCCATGCGCTGACCCCTCCCGAACACTCCAAAGGCGCCCTCGAAATATCGGGGCGCCCTTGGGGTGCGCCGAGGACAGCGAATTCCCCGCCTCGGTGGCAAGGACGCGCTCAGCCTGGGCATCGGTGGCGACACGACCCTCATCGCCAACGACACCGTCTACAACCGCCCCATGGACAGCTGGATCGCGACCAGCCCCACGGAACGCAAGGTCAGCAACGCCATCGTCATCGTGCCGAACTGGATGTTGAGCGACGCTGAAGGTGAGGGCGACGTGCTGGTTGTCTTTATGCTCATCTTCAGCGTCGCTCAACAGCAGGAGAGGGACCAGTGCCGGTACGGCGTACCCGCACTGGGGTGGACTGTCGACAGCGCCTGACACCTACTGCCGCACCTGTGGCCTGGGCTCACGAGCGGCTGGACTCGCCGCTCACCGTCTCCGGTCTCGTGGCGCGTGCGGAGGTCGGCCCGGCGACGCACCCCCGGGGAAAGGGCAGCGCCCCGCTGCGGAGTGTGGTCCGGAGCGGGGCGCTGCTGTGTGCGGGGCGTCTGGTCGGTGCCGTCAGCCGATGGTGAGGAAGTTGTTCCAACCGTCCTCGTCACGGCCGCTGGCTCCGCCGACGGCGGTGGCACCGCCCGCGTAGAGCCACTGGTACCCCTCGGTGCCGGAGCCGACAGCCCAGATGTCGGGGATGCCGTCTCCTGTCGCGTCGGGGGTTCCGAGGACCATCGGGAGGGGCGCTCGGAGCCAGCCGGTGGTGGCGTAGGTGTTGTCGACGCCGTCAGCGGCGTTCGCGGCGAACTGCAGTGAGGTCAGGTCCGCTCCCACCCCGTTGGGGCCGGGCTTGCCCTTGCGCAGCGCGAGCGTCCGGTTGGCGTTGCTGTTGTCCCGGAACAGCAGGTCGGGGACCTTGTCGCCGGAGACGTCGCGGACCCCGACGAGGTCGCGGGCCGCCCAGCCGGTGGCCATCTTGCGGTACGAGGCGAAGCTGGATCCGGTGTACCCGGAGAACGCCCAGAAGCCGTCCGCGTCCAGGGCGAACAGATCGCCCAGGCCGTCGCCGTCGGCGTCCTCGGTGACGACGATCTGCCGGAAGGTCGCCGGGTCGGGTGCGCTCATCGGCATCTGCATCTCCTGGCGGCGGCCCACGTCGAACTGGCCGGTCCCGATGCCGGGGTAGAGGTAGAGCTTGCCGTCGGGCATGCGGGCGATGAGGTCGGTGAGGCCGTCACCGGGGTGCCAGTCGGTGGCGTGCCCGATCAGCGCGGGCTTTCCGGTGGCGGGGTCCTTCCAGTAGCCGGCTGCGACGGGCTTGCCGTTCTCGACGGCGCCGGGGATCCAGGCGTCGGTGTCTCCCGCCTGGTCACCGGCGTAGGTGCGCAGGTTGCCGTCCTTGTCGACGGCGAGGATGTCGGGGCGGCCGTCGCCGGTGACGTCCCCGGGCTTGTCGATGCCGGGGCGGGCCCGCACGTAGAAGAGGTACTCGGTGGGCGGGGAGATGTTCCCCGAGGTGCTGACCGTGCGGACGTACAGTACGTTCGGCCCGGCCAGGTCGGCCTGGAACCTGATGGTGGCCAGGTCCCCGCTGGTCGGGGTCGCCTTGTAGTCCCAAGTGGGGTGGTTCAGTGCCCACTGGTACTCACGGATGGCCGTGGCGGCGGTGCCGTTGCCCCGGATCTCCACCGCCTGGTTGGCGGTTCCCGCCGGGTTCACGCTCCACTGCGCCGCGTCGGGACCCGGCGCCGGAAAGTCCGTGGACCTCACGGCCGGACTGGCCGGGGCGACGTGGTCCACGGTGAAGGTGCACCAGCCGGGCGAGCCGGAGTCCAGCGGGCCCGATCCGGCGGCTCCGAATCCGTCCGTGTCCACGGCGCGGGCCAGCCAGTAGTACTTCCGGCCCGACGTGAACTTCGACAACAGCACGGTGCGGTTGACGCTCTGGTCGCTGTTGACGGTGATCCACTCGTTGTGGACGTTCGCGCCCGAGGCCGCGTCCCAGACCTCGATCTGCAGCTGGCTGAGGTTCCCGTCGCGGTCCGTGCCCTTGACCTGGAAGTTGATGTCGGTCTTGCCGATGCTCGCACCGTTCCCGGTGGTGAGGCAGGCGCCACCGGGTGAAGTGTTCATGTTCGCGGCGACGGGGATGTCGGGCGGGGTGTTGTAGGTGATCTCGAGGTAGGGAGCGGACTCGCCGTTGGCGATGAGCTTCTTCCAGTAGTACGAGTCCGACTCGTTCGGCGCCTTGAAGCCGAGCGCCAGCCCAGTCCAGCCGCTCTTGGCGGCCTGTGTGACCAGGCCCTTGATGTCGGGGGCGACCCAGTTGTCGGGGCACGAGGAGTTGTAGCCGTACCCCGCGTCCTCGGAGGCCACCTTGTTGCCCCACCAGCCGGTGGTGTTGTTCCAGGTGCTCGACGAGGTCACCAGGTGCGTCGAGTAGATGTCCATGGGCTTCTTGGAACACGACCACGAGTACGTCTGCAGGGCACGCACCACCGCCGTGCGGATGCCGGCGCCGTGCAGCTGGCTGCCGAAGTCGAAGTTGAAGATGGAGCGGGAGGTGCCCCCGGAGTCCGACTCGTAGCCGACGCGGGCCTCGTTGGTGCCCGACGCGTTGTAGTTCTGGCCGTTGTAGAAGCTGGACCCGCCGGCCGTCTTGTAGAGCAGCGACCAGGCGTTCTTACGGCCCTTGAACGACGGGTCGACGAACACCGGGTACACGGTGCCGGCCGCGTCCAGGAGACCGCGGTCGGCCTTCAGCGTCAGCGTGCCGCCCTCGAGCGACGCCGTGGCGACCGACAGGTGTGCCTTCTCGGCGCCCGCCAGGCCCGGCAGGCCCAGGGTGGGGTGCTGCTTCGCCGCCGCCGGGGCCTTCCACGCGGGAACGCCGTCGGTGGTGGCCACCTTGCCGGAGGAGTCCCACATCAGCGGCGACGGGGAACCGGCGACTTCCTCCCCGGCCGCGTCCCGCGCCGACAGGGCGCCGGACTCGGCGTCGAGCTGGAACTTCAGGTCGGGCGAGGCCAGCCGGTAGTTGATCTCCGCGAGCAGCGGGTCGGCCGCTGCCTTCTTGTCCTTCACGACCAGCAGGTGCGAATAGCCGCCGTCCTGCGCCGTCATCAGCAGGTCGATGCCGGGGCGCACGTTCTCGTACAGCGCGCGCGGTCCGTCGATCACCGGGGCGGGCAGGGCGCCCGGCCAGCTGACGACCATCTCGTGGCCGTCCGTGGTGAGGCGTACCAGGTCGGTCCACTCGGGAGCCGCCGGTGCCTTGGCCGGCGTGCCCGTGGTGAACGCGACGGCGCTCGTCACGGCCTGTGCCGTGGAGCCCGCGGAGAAGGCGGCTCCGTTCACTGACGTCGCCTTAGTACCCGCCGGGCTCGGCGCACCGGCCGAGCCCGCCGAGAACACGACGGCGCCGTTCACGGCCTTGGCCGCGAAGCCGCCGTCGACCCGTGTCAGGGACGTGTCGATGGGCTTCCACTGGTCGCCCACCCTGGCCCGGACGGCCGAGCTCGATATCTGCTTGCGGAGCAGGCCGTCGGGCTGCGCGAACGTCGTCGTGTTCGCCGTGTGCTCCGCCGTGATCTCGACGTCCTTGCCCGACTCCGCGGCGGCCCGCCGAGCCTGAGCGGCCGTGACGGGCCCACTGGCCTTCGCCACGGCCGGCTTCTTCTTCTGCGGCTTCCCGTCGCCGGAAGCCCCGGCTCCTACGGGTACCGCGACGGCCAGCGCCAGCAGCGCGGCCACCCCGCCCATTGTCCTGCGGCGTCTGTACCACCGCGGTGCCATCGGTGGACGGACGACGTCCACGGATTCACTTTCGGACACGGCTATGCCTCTCCCCCTGTGGCCGCGTGTGCGCGGCCCACAACACTCAAGTACGTACGGATTTCGACCATGTGTGGATCCGGGCACCAGCGGCCGGTGTCGGCGCCCTGCCCCGGACGGTGGTCCGGGGCAGGGCGCCGTTCGTTCCGCAGGCTGGGCCCGTCAGCGCGCGAGGCGGGTTCAGGACCCCGGTTCACACAGGCATTCCGGATGGTTCACGTGCGCTGCGATACGCCGGCCGAACTCCCGGACGGACTCCATGTCCGTGGACCATTCGGAGATCCGGTTGCCGTCCTCGTCGACGGTGGTGTGCGGCTGGATCGAGAGCCAAGGCCGGTCGATGTCGAACGGAACGGGCAGATCATCAAAAATGATCATGGCGTTCTGAACGAACACCCGCTCTCCCTCTCGATACAGGGGCCAGCACATGGCGACGTGACTGGAGCCGGGGTCGGCGATCGACGTCACGAGACACGATGCCGCGTGGCCCTGTTCCTCCAGGACCTCGATCGCGGCCAGCCAGCTCCGCCAGTAGTCCTGCTTGCTCCAGAAGCACAGATCGGTGCGGAAGTGTTCGACGAAATCGGCGATGACGATCCGGCCCAGCGGCTCGTCCTCCTGGCCGACATTCTCTGCACCGCCCGCGCGGCAGCCGATGCAGAGGGTGAACTGTTCACTTCTTGACATAGTTGAAATCCCGATCGTACGTACCGATTCGCTGACCCTGGCGGTTGAACACCTTCCAGCCCTGATCGACGTTGTGCCCGTCGACATCCGGCGAGATCCACTGCTTCCCGTTCCAGAACGTTGGCTGCTTGTGAGTGTAGAAATCGGCCTGCTTCTGGGTGTATCCCAGATCCCGCGCCCGGTCCGCCACTGTCTGCTTGTAGAGCTCGGCGTTGTCCTCGCTCCGCTTCTGCACCTTGGTGGGGTTGTAGGGATCCTCCTTGAACGCCGGCTGGGACGTGTGCCCCTGCGGAATGGGGCAATTGTCGTTGTGGACGAGAACCGGAGTCCCGACCGCGAGCACGTAGTACGTGTGCAGCGCGGCGACCGTCAGGTTGTACGTCCGCTGCGCGGCCGCGTAGGGCCGGTTGGCCTTCACCTCGACGGCTGTGCCGTCGTCCGTGCGGACGGTGGATCCCGGAGTGAGGTCACCCGCCTCGCGCCACGCCCGCGCCGACTCGGACCAGAACGAGTGGCGGTCCGTCGTGACGAGGGTCGAATCGACGCCCTCGGCGTCCAGGGTGAGCTCGACGAACTCCTTGTCCGTGTCGGTGACGATCACGGCCGTGACCGGCTGGCCCTCGGTGAGGCCCGTCTCCGGGTCGGTGGCCAGGACCACGTCCCCGTTCTTCAGCTCCTCGATGGGTTTCGTGGTGCCGTCGGCGAGCTGGACGGGTGTGCCGGCGGGGAAGCTGTTGACCGCGTCGATCAGGCACTGGAGGGGTACTCCGCCATTGCCCTTCTTCATGGACGCCTTGATGCCCTTGAAGACGATCTTTGCGGCCTTGCCCACTCCGATGGTTCCGATGGTGAGCGCGGCGTCCACCGAGAGGCCGACGACCGCGTCCTGGCAGGCGCCGCCGTCCCCGTTGACCACGCACTCGTACGGGTCCCGCAGACCGACGACCTCGAGGTAGTCGATGTCCGGGGTCTCGCCCAGCCATCCGAGGTTCCTCGCGCCCGTGCAGAGACTGTTGTCCACGTCAGCGGAGCCCGGGAGCTTGCCGCAGGTGGGACGGAGCCAGACCTTGAGGTTTTCCTCGTAGGACATCTTCGGGCTGAAGTGCCACTTCTTGACCAGTTCCTCCTGGGTCGGAAGGGCCGAGCCGTTGATGCTGATGGTGTTGCCGGACTTCTTGACGACCACCTGGACCGTCTTGCCGCCGTTGCCCTTGTCGGTCGGCGTGGGGGGGGAGGTCGTCGGCGTATTGCCGTAGTTCGGGTCGTACGGCCCGTAGGTCCCGTTGGTTCCCGAGCAGAAGCCCGCGCCGTAGCAGCTCTCCAGCCCCGTCGGGTCGCTCTGGTTGACCGGGTCCCCGTTGGAGTACGCGTACCCGTTCATCTGCAGGGGGTCGGTGACGTCGAGGACCGGGTCCACGGAGAGGAACCTCCCCGTCGAGGCGTCGTACTCACGGGCTCCGATGTGGGTCAGGTTCGTGGTGTTGTCGTCGACACCGACGCCCAGGAAGGTCCGCTTGTCGGACCAGTTGCTCTGGACGCTGCCCCGGACGTTGCCGTACGGGTCGAACTTGCGGCGGGTCACGGCTTGGCCGGCCGCCTGGTCGACGGTCGTGGTCGAGGTGCCGTGGTGGTCGGACAGGTTGGCCGTCAGCTTGTGGCCCGTGGCCTGGCCGTAGGTTCGGCGGACCGTGGTCGGGCCGTCGTCACCGGAGTAGCTGCGCGTCGCGTCGATCGCCACGCCCGCCTTGTTCACCGTGACCTCGGCCTCGCCCAGGTACAGGGTCCGGCTGGAGCCCGTCTCCTGGACGACCCGGTTGCCGTCGGCGTCGTACAGGTACGTCGTGGTCGCGTCGAACGACCACTGCTGGGAGGCGGCACCCGGTTGGCACTGGTAGATGTCCAGGTCATTGCCGTCGACGGGGTTGTCGTTGGGGATGGTGACGCAGGCGTTGGCCGCCGGGTTGTATAGCGTCTTGTCCCCGCGGTACTGGAACTTCTGCTTCGCGCTGCCGTCGCACGTTGCCAGGACCGCGTCGGCCCCCTGGGCGGTCAGGCACTTGTCGAGCGCCCGGACGGTCTCGCCCGTCAGGCGCCACTGCTGTGCCTTGGTCTCGTTGCAGGCGTAGATCTGGACGGGCGTGCCGTCGGTGACCGCCCCACTCTGGATGTCCAGGCACTTGCCGGCCATGCCGGTCACCGCGAGGGAACCGATGCCCGGGCTCACCGCGCGCGTCAGCTTGTTGCGGCGGTCCCATTCGAGGGTCTGGGTGTCACCACCGATGGTCCGGCGGGTGGTGTTGCCCGACGCGTCGTAGCCGAACGTCGACTGCAGGCTGACCGTGGAGCCCGCGGTGCGGGTCACCGCATCGACCTTGGCCAGCGTGTGCGGCTGCGTGGTGACCGGCGGCTGGGATCCGTTCGTGGTCGTGACCCCGTAGGTGTACGTGTACTCGTCGTTCAGTGCCGGGTTGGCCAGGTCGTGCGAGGTCAGTTTGGTCCGGTTGCCCGCATTGTCGAACGCGTAGCTCTGGCGGTAGCCGTCGCCGTCCGGTCCGGCCGTCACGTCGGTCTCCACCGGGCCGGCGCAGGTCTTGCCGGTCCACGCCTGGGTCAGCTGGCCGAGGGCGTCGTACTGGAAGCACTGCTGGTCGACCCGGCCGCCGGGCTGGGTGTCGGTGATGGACTGGATGTTGCCGAGGACGTCGTGCTTGTACGAGAGGCTGTTGACCCGGTAAGGGTCCGCGGTTTCCCGGTCGGTGATCGTCTCCCGAAGGCGTCCGGTGTTCTGGTTGTAGAGGTTGGTGGTCCACACGCGCTGCGGGGCGTTGCCCGTGGCGGTGCGCAGGATCTGTCCGAACGGGCTGTAGACGGCGTCCGCCATGTACCAGCTGAGGCCGGACAGCGTGACGGGCGCACCGTCGCTGTTGTAGCGGGTGATGAGCCGCTCGGCCGCCAGACCGCCCGGGGTCGGCGGGAGGTTGACCGCCTGGACCTTGCCGGTCTTCGTGTAGCTGGTGGTGTAGCCGTAGATGCCCGAGACACCCTTGGTCGCCGGGGCGTCCGGAACGATGATCCGGCTTCCGGTCGGCCGGTACTCGGCGTCGTAGCCGGTCACTTCGGTGGTGATGGTCAGGCCGCCCGACTGGCGGGTGGCCGCGACGGGGTATCCCTTGGCACTGGGGAGTGTGTCGTAGGTCCAGGTCGCCACCGGAGGATTGGTGTCCGCGTCCTCGGCCTCAGCCGTCTTGCGGCCCAGTTTGTCGTAGCTGAAGAAGGTCTTCTGCCCGCCGTTGCTCTGGGCCCAGACCTGCTGGTCCATGACGTTGTACCCGAAGAGGGCGCGGCCCATGTCCGGGTCCTGCGAATCGGTCATGCGGCCGCGGGCGTCGTATGCGTACGTCCACTTGCTGCCGGCGGCGTCCGTCACCTTGGAGAGATTGCCCCGCGCGTCGAACGCGTAGGAGATGTCCCGCCAGGTCATCGGGCTGGTCGTGGTGACGGCGTGCTGCGTCAGGATCTTGCGGCCGAAGACGTCCAGCGTCTCCTTGACCGCCTTGCTGCCGAGCATCGGTGCGGGAACCGCCGCGTCCGACATGGCGCTGCGGGTGAGCGTGTAGTCGCCGCCGTACTCCGTGGTGCTGGCGTAGGGCGTCTGCGCCGGGTCGCTGTAGCGGTTGGTGGTGCGCACCGCCCTGCCGCGGCCGTCGTAGGAGGTGTGGGTGGTGCTGGGGACGTGGAAGTCGGTCTCCGGGACGAAGACCTCCTTGGTCGGCTCGCCTTCGGCGTAGTACGTGTTGTTGGTTCGCCGGACGCTGCCGACGGCGTTGTAGAAGGTGTCGACGACCAGGCGTCCGCCGCCCAGGGCCTCGGTCTGGTTCTGGCGCGGCCGCAGCAGGCCGTCGTAGATCGCGACGGCTTCCTCGTAGGTACCGTTGTCGCGCAGCTTGCGGCTGGTGACGACGGGCGGGACCTGCGGCTCGATCTGGTAGTCGAACGTCCGGGCAGCCTTGTCCGTGGCCGGGTTCTGCCCCGGGGTCCATGCGGCGGTGACACGGCCGAGCGCGTCGTACGTCTGCGTGACCTTGCGGTTGTTCGGATCCGTGATCACCAGGGCGGAGCCGCGTCCGGGGTCGAGCGTGGTCGTGACCGCGTGCCCCAGGGGGTTCGTCGACTTGGTGCTGAACGGCGTACCCGTCGCGGGGGTGAAGGCGGTGGTGCTGAAGTTGCCCGCCGCGTCGTACGACTTGACCACGCGTCCCAGGGCGTCGTACTCGCTGCGCGAGGTGGCGACCCAGCCGCTGCCGGCGGCGTCCGGGGTGTCGACCTGGGAGGGGTTGCCCTTGGTCGGGGCGGTGCCGAAGGCGTTCGGCGCGTCGTAGGACGTGCGGACGTCCGTGATCATCGTGCCGGAGGCCGACGAGGCGCAGTCACCGGTGGTGCTGCGGGCCCGCTGGGGGAGGCCGATCAGGTGCGCGGTGGTGTTGTGGACGTAGTCGGTCTTGTTGCAGCGCGCCTCTCCCGGGGTCCAGCCGGTGCCGTTGGAGGTGAACGCCTGGGTCTGCTCCGAGGTCGGCAGGCCGTACGTGGTCTCGTACCCGATCTCGGAGCGGATCAGCTGGGTCCGGCCGCCGCTGACCGCGGTGTAGGTCTCGGTGCGGGTGGTGCCGGAGCGGTGGGCCTCTAGGGGGGTGGTGCCGTCACGGGTCCTCGTGGCCGTCTTCTGGCTCCACGGCCAGGTCAGCTCGCGGACGTCCACCGACCCGCCGGACTTGCCGTAGGTGATGGTCTCCGCGACCCGGCCCTGGTAGTGGGGCAGGTCCTCGCCGAGCTCTTGCGTCCCGGTCGAGTCCTTGACCACGACCTTGGGGCGGCCGCCGTCACCGGACATGCCGCGGAAATAGCGGGTCCGGGTCTGCGACTGCTCGGTGGCCTCGCCCCTGTCCGTGGCGTCCGCGACGCCGCGCCGCGTGGTCACCTCCGCGTATCCGCGCCACTGGTTGTACGTGCGCATTTCGGGCTTGCTGAACTCGTCGGTCTCCTTGCCCCAGGCCGCGCCGCCCTCGTAGGTGTACGCGGTCACGACGTCGGGCTGGCGCGCGACGCGGTCGCGTTCGGTGATCCGGTCGACGACGTACTTGTTGAACCACTGCAGGGGCGGGTTCTCCAGCTCGTCGTCCGGGGACCAGTACGCCGGGAAGCAGCGACCGGTATTCTCCTCGGGCTTGGGGTGGGAACCGCCGACCGGGCACGGGTCGGAGTAGTCGACGTGGATGTCGCCGCCGGTCTCCGTGCGGATCGTCTCGACCCGCAGGCGGTCGAAGTCCGGGGTCGCGTCGGTGGCGCTGGTGGCCACCCGGTTCGGCATGTCGACGACGTTGGGCCGGAACGACACCGCGGGGAGGGTGATCGAAAGCTGGTCGCCGGCCTCGTTCTTGTCCGTGCCGTACCCGGTACGGGTGATCGACTCCAGCCACAGCGGCGGGTGGGTGTCGGTGCGCTGCTTGGGGAAGGACTGGTCCAGCGTCCAGTGGTCGACCTTGGACAGGTCGGTGGAGCCGAAGGTCCGCTGCGCCCAGGTGGTGACGGAGGTCAGGCGCTTGCGGGTCCAGAAGGTGGGCGAGCCGATGTAGCAGTCTCCGGTGCCCTCCTTGCAGTGCAGAGTGGCCGGGGTGTCCCACCAGGCTTGCTTGTCACCGTAGTTCTTCGACTCGAACTTGGCGTCGGCGCACGCGGCGGCGGTGGCTTCGATGCACCGTTCGGCGACCGTGAACTCGACCCGGCCGGACGGGACGGCGGACAGGGCGGAAGCCCGCAGACCGTAGCTGATCTGGAGCGGGTGGCCCCCGCGTACGTAGGAGACCTTCTCCTTGTACTTGCCGTTCTTGCCGTACCGGTTCGACTCCTTCGCCCAGTCGATGATCATGGCATTGCCGTTGGTGTCCTCGACGTAGTCGAGGTTCCAGCGCCAGCCCTGGGTGCAGAAGGATGCGGCGTAGGTCGCCGCGTGGCAGGGCTCACCCGGGTGGTTGCCGACGACCGGCACCGTGAACACCGAGTCGGTGGTGGTGCGGGTCTGCCCGGGCTTGAGGACGTGGGTGCCGACGTTGTGGCGGCCGAAGTGGTAGCGGGTGCCGTCCCGGGTGGTGACCACCCAGTACTCGCCGTCCTTGGCGCCGTTGCCGTTGGCCGGGTCGGTCTTGCGCTCGACGCGCGAGCCGTCGTCCGATGCCGGGATCCACGCGCCGGTGGTCGCGTCGCGGACGAGCTCGGTGGTGCTGCCGCCGAGGGACATCACGACGCTGTCACCGGACCAGCACAGGTCGCCCTTGGTCTTGTCGGTGGAGTTGTTGTTGTTCGGCGCGGCGGGCGTGGTCTTGCGGTCCGCGGAGCAGGAGCGGTACCGGCGCTCGATGAAGCCGGGCTCGTAGCCCCAGCCGTCGCCGATCCAGGAGGCCTGCCCGTTGGAGACCGAGGTCCTGCCGTCGACCGCCTGCGATGAGTAGCTGAACGAGATCTGCGGGGCCGGCCCGGCGGGCACGCTAGGCGCGTTCAGCGGATAGCTCCAGGAGAAACCGCCTCCGGCGCCTCCGGCGGTCCAGCTGCCCGAGGGTTCCAGGGAGGTCGCCTTGAAGGTGCCGCCCGCGCCCGCGCCCGCGTCGGAGGCCGCGATCACGACGGGACTGCCGGCACCGACGGCCATGGTCCGCAGACTCTGGCCCGGAGCCAGCGCGGGGTCGACCGTGGCCCGGACGGTGCCGGTGGCGGGGTCGTTGGTGCTCGGGATCTCCTGGGCCGTGGTGCACTCGGGCAGGTCGGGTGTGGTGAGGAAGCACTGGGGCAGCTGTCGCAGCTCGAGGCGCGTGGACCACTCCGTACCGTAGAGGTCCTCGAACTTCTCGTAGTCCAGCTGGACGTCGACCGGCGTGGCACCCGTGGCCGGGGGCGTCAGCGTGATGAGGGCTCCATCGACGCCGGCGGCCTCGGTTGCGGTACGCGCGGCCACCTCCACTGACCAGGTGCCACTGGGCGTCGGCGGGACCGGGGCCGACTCGGTGGGGGACGCCTTGCCGATGCTCACCGGGAGCGTTCCGGCCCGGATGAGCTGGTCACCGCTGAGGGCGACGTCGGCCGATCCGGGTGCCGGCGGTGCCGTCTTCACCGGCTCGTACCCGGCGGGTGGCTGGGCCGGGACCCCGGACCAGCCCCGCAGCTGTTCGGCCGCGGCCTCGTCGAGCTCTGCGGGCTGCTCCTGGACCAGGTCGACGAGCGGGACGCCCGTGCGGCCGCCGGGCGGGGCCGCGAAGGACTCCGTGGGCAGCAGGGTGATCGTCAGCAGGGCAGACAGAACCACACCTGTATGCCGAGCGAGATGTCTTTTACGGACGCGCCCTCTCCCGTTTCCGGGCAGGCGGAAGTTGTTCGCCGAGAACGGCGACATGAAACCCCCCATGATCCACTGCCCGGCATCACCCGATTCCGGGCCATGTGGGCAGCAGTTGAATGACAAAATTGCGTCGTGATCATCGAGCCAATTCGGCCGCAAAGTCTATGCGTTCAGGCCAAAAGTGAGCTGCATCACCGAATGGGAGGAGCGGAAGGGGCGCACTTCAAGCCGCCCGACACGTCCACGGCAAGGTCGTCATCGACCTTCACCCTCAGCCCTGACAGCACCCTGCCGGGCTACGGATCAACCGGTGAAACACACGAACACCGCCTGAGTCCCCGCCATTGGTCCCCACGCTGGCCTCAAAGGTCCGGCGGTGGTTGGCCCACTGGCCTCCGCAGACCGGATCGGCTGGCATCAGCGGCTCGATCCGGTCCCACTTCGCGTCGTTGATCACTAACCGGACGGACGCATCCGATCAACTGATCAACCCATCAAAGAGACTTACCTTCTAGCCATTCCATTTCTGGTTGGCGCCACCTGTGTAGGCCCACTGGTTTACGCCGGCGCCATCGTGGAGACTCCAACCTCCAACTTCGAGAAATTTTCCGCTGTTGACGTTTTGGTACATGAGGTGACCTGCCCCGTCAGACCACAGGTCCCACTTCTGATTTGCTCCACCGTGACAGGCCCACTGGTTCGCACCCGAACCGTTGCTGGTGGACCAACCTCCAGGTTCGAGGCATTTCCCACTGTGCAGGTTGACGATGGTTTTGCTGGAGGTGCTGTATCTCCATTTCTGGTTGGCGCCGCCGTGGCAGGTCCACTGATTCACCGTGGCGCCGTCGTTGAGGTTCCAGCCTCCCACTTCGAGGCACTTGCCGCTGTGGGTGTTGCGGAACTGGTCGACAATGTCAGCAGAAGCCGGAGCAGGCACGAGCGCGAATGCGACAGCAGTGGCGAGGGTACCGCCAAATATGGCAGAGCTTCGAATTTTGGACACGGAATAGGCCTCTTTCCGAGAAGGGAATTTACGTGGCGGTCGATTACCCGGTTTGGTTGGACCGTCTCGGTTGACCTCAAATCTCAGCCGGCACGCCAATCCCCGAAGGCGCGCTGCCGAGTCGCGATATCACGCTTCAAGGTCATTCACTGCAGAGGCTTACGAAGCCATGCGATGCACCAGAGCGGCCCGTCGGGAGCTTTCTTCGCCTTTCCTCGTGCAAGCCCCGACAAGTGTGAACACTGTACTTATGTGCGAACACTGTACGCAACTCCCATCTGCGCACCAGACCAGCCGCACTGATTGCGGCGCAAGGCCCTGCCGGCGGACCCGTCAGTGCCTGGATCAACAAGGGCGGGACAAACCGGGTCGGACGGGGTGGCAGGAGATCGGGCAGGTGGCCACAGGGCTGACCACGGACGTGAGGCGCGTCAGGGACGCCGGCTGGGGCGGTGACGGCCGCAGGGACTACGTCCTCTTCAACGAGGCAACGACGTCGACGTCTGGCTCAACCGTGGCGGGGACATGGCCGGAACCCCCGGCTGGACACACATCGGGCGAGTCACCACCGCAACCCACGACCGCAACCCCATTCGGTTCGCCGACAACGATGGGGACAACCGGACCGACTATCACCTCGTCAAGCCCGACGGAAAGGTGGACCTCTACCGCAACCGCGGCGGTGACGTGGTCGGCTCCGGCGGGTGGGAAGCCGTGGGGCAGATCGCGACCGGTGTCGCCGAAGACCACTCCAGGGTTCAGTTCGCCGACTTCACCGGTGACCAGCGGGCCGACTACATCCATGCGGTGACGGAAGGAGGTTCCGTCATCTAGGCCTGGAACGGCGGCGACGCCTCCGGGCCCGACGGCTGGATCCGGCTCGGCGACGTCGGCTCCGGCTGACCGGCGGACCGCGGCCGCCGCCTTCACGACCGGCCCCCTCTTCCCGACCGCGCTTCGCCCCTTCGGGGAAGGGCCCGGGCCCCCACGCATGGCCGTCCCGCCGGCGTCCGGCAGTCGGCGCGGCAGGGCTGGCCTACGAACGGCACGGAACCACCCGACCTGCTCGGGGCCGGGCCGGGTGGCTCCACCCTCCAGGAAATGCGGCAGCGGAGGATAGTGCGTACAGAGGACGCGCAGGTGCCACTTGTACGCTCTGGCAGCACACCGTACGCACCACCGAGGAACTCCATGGCGTCAGATCCGAAGGCCGACCCCATCCCGTCTGTCTGGGCACGTCCCCAGGCCGCCGCACGCGTCCGGCCCGCGCTCAGCCGGGCGGTGATCGTCCACGAGGCAGTCCTGATGCTCGACGCAGAAGGCATCGAAGCGGTCAGCATGCGCAAGCTCGGCGCCCGACTCGACGCCGGAGCTACCTCCCTCTACCGCCACGTGGCCCTCAAGAGCGAGCTGATGGAGCTGGCGGTCGACGAGGTTCTGGGAGAGGTGGAACGGCCAGCCGCAGACTCTCCTGACTGGCGGGCAGCCCTCACGGAATTCGCTGCCTCCTTCCGGACGGTCGCGCTGCGGCATCCATGGTTGTGCACCCTCCTGGGCCAGGAAGGCCTGGCCTACCTGGGACCCAACCTCAGCAAGATGAACGAAGGCCTTTTCGCCCTGTTCAGCACCGCCGGCTTTCCCGATCCCAACGGCGCGATCAATGCCGTCTACTCCTACTCCGTCGGAATGGTCTCCGCCGAGTCTGCCTGGCTGAACACCGTCTCCCGCTCCGGACGGACCGAAGCGGAGTTCCTGACCCGCCTCCACCCCGACACGTCGACCACCGTCTCACGCAACCCTGACGCCGTGGCCATCCGCGACCACAACTTCACAGGCGCACTCAACATCGTGCTCGACGGCCTGGCCTTTCAGCTCAACCCCTGAGCCACTGCCCCTACGACCCCGCCGAACCCCCGCCTGCGGCGCTGTCACCGGGAGCGGGGGCTGGAGAGCCGCCGGCACGACGCGGAGGCCGCCGGGGGGACGGCCGGGCCCGGACCCAGTACCTTCAGGAGGTCGCCCGGCTGGACATGCTGCCCAGGCTCTGGGAATTCGGGGTCCCGCTCACCGAGGAGGAGCACCAGGAGGCAAAGCGGGTGCGGTCGTGGATGACCCACGAGCAGACTGCGGCCAGTCACGAGGCACTGTCCCGGTACCCATCACCGCCGGGCTGGAGCCCGGACTCCCACACCCGGCACCTCTGGTCGCCGGACGGCCACCTCATGTACGGCGGCGGCCCGTGACGACGGCCGGTTCGTCGTCAACCACGGTTTCCTGACGCCCGAATGGGCCGACCGGCTGCGCCGGGACATGCCACAGCTGGCGCACCTGGTGACCCTGTACGAGAGAAACCAGAAGGCGGGCCGGGGCCACGAGGGAACCCCGGCCGGCAAACCCTTGGCTTTGTAGGGGATTTTCGGGAACGCTGTTGCTTAGTGGTAGGAACGTGATGTTCCCCGGGGGAGTGATGCCCCGATATCGGCGGTGGCCGAAGGTGCGGGATGCGCTCTACGATCGCGATCATGTCGATCACATCGCCCATACCCATCCTGCAGGGAAGCAAGAACACTGTTCTGCGTTCCGACGGCAGGGCACTGCTCCTGAGCCGCCCGCACGAGGAGCTGCGCATTCCTCTGATGGCGATCGAACGGGTACGCGCCGAGGGCCGGTCCGTAGCCGTCGAGCTGACTGCCGCGGGCGGGGCGACGCCGGCCGTCCGCCGGGTCGGCGGTGTCAGCGAGGCAGCCGCCAGAGCTTTCGCGGATGCCGTGAACCGTGCGCTGCCCGAGCGTGCCGAAGAGGACGTGGCGGTCGACGGCTCCGGGCTGGTCATCACGCGCGTCCTGACCGAATCCCCGGCGGAGAGGAGACAGCGCCTCTTCAAGCGGGGAGCGCTCACCGCTGCCTTGGTGATCGTCGCCCTGGCCCTGACCTTCGGGATCCGTGAAGGCGGGACTGACGGCTTCATGCTGGCAGTCACCACCCTGTTCGGCGGCACGATGGCCTCGGTGACCACCGCGGGCGGCGCTGCGGGGCTGTGGTCGGCGTGCAGGGGGTGGCACGTGACCCGGCACGGCATCACCGTCGAGGCGGAGAGGACCGCCGGTACACCCGGCAAGCTCCGCGCCTCGGGTACGTACGTCTACACGGACACTGTGGGCGTGAGCCGCACTGTGTCCGGCAGCGCCGGCGCCTGGACCATTCGCGTCGCCTACGACCCGCAGAATCCGGGGAACGTGGTCGTTCGCCGCTCAGGGCTTCGTACTGTCGGGTACGTCGTCCTCTCCCTGGGCTGCTTGTGCTTGGGCCTTGGCTTCACCTTCATCTTGATCATGGTGCTCGTCACTGCGTGAATTCGCCCGAGCGGGTGCGGTCGAACTGCCACAGGTGCCCTTTGTCCATGAGGGGCGATCATCCCGCATGGGCAAAGCCCGGAGCCCCGACGCATCCAGACGACGCATCGTGAGACACAGCGTCCTGCCGTTCCTGCTTCCCGCCAAAATTTACAGGCCAACACCCGCCTGGTTGTTCCTCAAATCCGCAATCAATCGTTCCCGCTTATGCCCTATGCAGCCAGATGCGCTTCTTCGCGGCCGGCGCCTTCATCTTCTGCGGGCTCGCCGTGGTGGCCGCCTCTTCGCGCGAGTCCTTCGGGCTGCGGGCCTGCTCGACGCTCGGCCTTCTCGACGCTCTCGCCGGCCTTCTTCGCCTCGATGAGGTCGGTGCCCTTCTCCTGGAAGGTGTCCCGGAACGAGTCGGGGTCCCATTCCGTGGCCAGGGCGTTGATCAGCGATCAAGGGGGTCAGAAGGTCTTGGTCGGCCGGTGACGCAGGTGGCAGGTGGAAGCGCTTGATGTGGACCCATCGGTCTCCGTGGCGGTCACGACCTCCTTCCCGTATCCGGCCCAGGACGAAATCGGTAAAGGAATCGGCCACGAGCCGGGCACCGATGCTCTGCTCATATGCCCGGGGCCTGACCCACGGCGAGATCTCCGCCCACCTCTCGGAGGTCTACGGCGCTGAGGACTCCAAGCAGACGATCTCGACGATCACGGACAAGGTGGTCGACGGCATGAACGAACGGCAGAACCGGCCCCCAGTCGCTCGCCGACCTCGGGCTGGAGTGGGCGGCGTAGAGCACCGAGTTCGCTCTGACCGCGAGATTCTTGCTTGCTGGCGCTCTGCTGCGCTTGGCTGACAAAACGGGAGCTCTGATTAGAGACTGATGATCTGTGTCTGACGCGGCAAGCGCGGGCACATGTGAAGGCGTTTTCCGGTAGGCGATTAGGCGCGGATGACCGGGACCTGCAACCGCTGCAGGAGTGGGGCGAGATCGCGGTGGACCTGAAGATCCTCACCGCCCGCCGCTACGACCTCGCCGCAGACCGCACCCGCGCCATCAACCGGATGCGAGCCCAGCTCCTGGAGTACTTCCCCGCCCTTGAACGGGCCTTCGACTACGCCGCCTCGAAAGCCGCACTCGTCGTCCTGACCGGCTACCAAACTCCAGCGGGCCTGCGCCGGGTCGGCACGAGCCGACTCGCGACCTGGCTGAAGAACCGCAAAGTCCGTGGCGCCCAGGCCATGGCCGACGCGGCCGTCGCCGCGGCCCAGGCCCAGCACACCGCCGTGACCGGGGAGAGCACTGCCGCGGCCGTGGTCACCGCCCTGGCCAGGGCGGTGCTGGCTCTGGACCAAGAGATCGCTGACATCGACGCGCAGATCGCAGTCCGTTTCCGTGAACACCGCCACGCGGAAGTCGTCCTCAGCATGCCTGGCATGGGCCCGTTGCTGGGGGCGGAGTTCATCGCCTGCACCGGCGGAGACATGGACGCCTTCGGCAGCGCGGGCCGGCTCGCCGGCGTCGCCGGTCTCGCACCGGTCCCACGGGACTCCGGTCGCATCAGCGGTGACATGCGCCGACCGCACCGCTACCACCGCCGACTCCTGCGCGTCTTCTACCTCTCCGCCCAGATCGCCGCCCGCTTCTGCCTCACGTCCAAGAGCTTCTACGATCGCAAGCGAGCCGAGGGCAAGAGCCACAAACAGGCGATCCTCGCCCTCGCCCGCCGCCGCCTCGACGTCCTGTGGGCCCTCATCCGCGACCAGAGACCTTCGACGTCCTACCACCTCAACGCGATCTCGCCGTGGGCTGATCCCTGTTGGCTGGAACGGCGCGTGCTTGCTGCCGCGATGCCTCTCAATTCCTGATGAGACGCTCGTAGGGGTGGCCCTCCGGGGTGAAGACGAGGACGAAGTTCTCACCCATCCGAACAGCTACCTCCCGCAAGCGGGCCAAGACTTCTGCCTGGGCCGGCAGGTCGAGGCCCAGGGCTGCCGCGACACGATCCCTCCTGGCCGCGAGATCCAGCATGTCCTCCAGGTACTCGGCCGCGAGCTCGCGACTCTCCTCGTCCGTGAACGCTTGGCAGTCGCGCCACCAAGGGGCGACCAGCACCAGCCGCAGGAGCTCGGGAAGGCCGATCGCAACCAGAGCCGCACCTCCTTCGGAGTCGGCATAGAGGATTGGACGTTCCTCGCCACCTTCACCACAGAAGAAGTACGTACCCCCGGCGCCGTCGCCGGCGAAACCTTCGAGCGCGGCCCCCGAAGCGAGGTGGACTTCTTCGACATGGTCACCTCGGTCCAGGTCGAAGTCACCCGGCCAAGCGAGAAAACGGGCAGCTTCGTCCTGCTCGCGGACGGCAGCGATCAACGATTCCATGGGCCGCACCTTACGACTCACTGGGTTGACAAGAATCATTGGGAATCAGTCACACCTTCGTGAGGGCATCCCCCCGCTGGGGCCACGCGACGGTTGGGCACGCCGTCTTGAATGGCGGCATGCCCACGTCGTCCTGTCGCGCTGGGATGTTCTCCGTGCCCAGCTGGAGTTCCTGTCCCCGGCGCCGCCTGGGGCTGCGGATTCGCCCGTCGGCCGCTGTGGCCTTAGAAGGACTGCTCGCGAATGACTTCGGTTCGTCCGTTGAGGACCATCTTGTGGGGGGCGAGGAGGTCCGCCTTCCCCGTCGCGTCGAAGAGGTCCCCGTCGAAGGTCACCTTCTCGCCGTCGATCTTGTAGGTGCCCGAATTCATCGCGATCTTGAACTGCGGGTGCTGCTTCGCATTGCACAGGTAGTTGTTCAGCCACGTGAAGCGGCCATCCCGGAGGAGTTCCAGCCTGGCCACGTACCGTGTGACGCCCGGGCGCGTCGGGTCCACCTGCTCCGCCCACACTCCGGTCCAATCGACCACGGGCACGGGCACGGGCAGCCGGCCATGGGAACTGTGGGCAGTGGCCGGCGCGGCCAGGACCGGTCCGGTTGCCTCGGCCGACGCGGGCGCCGTCGTGACAGCGGCCGCAGCCGCCGAGGCCAGGGCGAGAATGAGCATGCGCTTGATCATGAGCTGGCCAACGATCCAGTGCGCAGCCCATACACGGCGCAGCCTTCCCCGCCCTCCTTCCAGCGGTACGAGGCCCCCGACTCGGCCCAGGAACCGGCTGAGCGCCTACTTGACCGGACGGGCCAGCCAGCGCTCAGTCACACCGGTGACCCGGCGCCGGGACGAGGAGACGGCGAGGGCGGCCTGCGGGTCCTCGTCCAAGAGCTGCACCCCCACGGCGACCGCGTTGCGGGGCCGCGCGCACGGTATCGGCCTCCGAGCAGCTCTGACCCGCACCCACCACCAGCCTCACCGAACACAAACTCACCGACCACGTCGGAACCCTCAGCCACTGACCACCCACCCACACCTCGGCCGGTGGCCGGCCACCGGCCGAGGTACTGGTGCGGGTTCGGCTCAAGAGCCGGCCACGACGGCTCCGAGGACCATGCCGCCGATCAGGCCGACGGCACTGACGACTATGGCGATCGTAGCGAGCCGCTCGTGCCGAACCGTCTTCGCGATGATGGCGAGCACCACGCCGATCACACCGAACAGGATCGGCAGGAAGATCAGGGAGATCACGCCGAGCACGATCGCCACGATGCTCAGAACGTTGTTGCCCGAACCGCCGCGCGGGGCGCCGTGGGGCTGCTGGCCGGTGGGCTGGTTGCTGTACTGGGTCGTCATCTGCCGCTCCTTCGAAATCACCCTGCGACCTGGTCCCGGGGTAGACCGGTCTGACCTGCGAGTGCCCCGAACTACACGGTCAAAGCCTCTACTTGGCAAATTGATGGGCCCAGTCCGATGCGGTACGACGGCGGCGGAGCGGCGCGCCGGGAGGTGACAGGGCAGCAAGACCGGCCGGCGGACACGGACGGGCGACGGCAGAGACGGGGAGGCGAGGACAGGGGGCGGCGCAGACGCGGGGCGGTGGGCGAGAGCGCAGGGCGTCGGAATAGGCAGGGCCGGCGCGACGGTGGTCTGATGGCTTGCCCGCGATGGCGCCGGGGTCGATCTGCAGCGCGGTGTTCAGCCGGACGGACTGCTTGGACGCCTCTCGCAGTTCACTGAACCGTTCGTGGTACAGGTACTGGCGCCCGCCGGCCGCGTCCGTACCCATGGCCCGTATTGTGCCCGTTCGCCCAGGGGCAGATTCAGACGTCCGTCCAGGCCTGAGGGATGGCCGGCGCTGGTAGTGGGACACACTCCGGCCCATAGTCGATGCGGTGGCCTTCGGTGTCGACGAAGCGGAATCCGCTCCCGGCACGTCGGCGGGTCCAGCCCGGTCCGCCTGGACGGCTTCTACGGAGTCTCGCGACGGCCCCCGTACACCGGAAAGTGCAATTGTTCCGATATTGAACATAATGCATGTCTACTCGCCGGGGCGGTCCGCACTCCCCCGCTCCGACCGCCACGCGGTGTCGCGGCGTACGTCGGCGTGGCCGCCGGCACCCAGCAGTCCGGTGGCTTCGAAGGGGCGCGTGCGCTCCAGGCGCGGCAATTCGGTGCGGGCGATGTGCGTGACGACGGCCGGGAGAATGGCCCGCACGGGTTGGACGGCACGGAGCCAGGCGGGCATGTAAACGGACGTCGCGCGTCGCTCTGCGGCGGTGGCCAACCGGTCGGCGACCTGCGGTGCCGGGTACACCTTGCGCGCCGGCGCCGGCATGTGGGCACGCAGTTCGCGCAGGACGGCGTGTCGGTCGGCATCGCGGATCATGTCGGTGTCGGTCCAATTGATGTAGGCGATTCCGACTGCGACACCCCGGTGTGCGAGTTCCGCGCGCAGGGCGTGAGCGAAGGACTCGACCCCGGCCTTGGAGGCGCAGTAGGCGCTCATGAGGGGGGACGTCCCCATGGCGGCCAAGGAGGCGACCTGCAGGTAGTAGCCGTGGGTGTCGAGGAGATCTGGCAGGAAGCATCGTGCTGTCGCCGCGCTGCCGATCAGGTTGACCTCGATGACACGGCGCCAGACCTGCGGATCCGAATCGGCGAACGGCCCTCCTTCGGCGACGCCCGCATTGCCCACCACCACGGACGCCGGTCCGAGGCGGGTGCGGACCTGCCGGGCCGTCTCGGCCATGGCCACATCGTCGGTCACGTCGACGGCCCAGCAGGCCGATTCGTTGCGCAATGAGCTGGCCACTTTCTGGAGGCCTACTCCTTCCAGACCCAGGAGGGCCACTCGCGCACCCCGGTCGTCGAACGCCCGGGCCAGGGCCGCTCCCAGCCCGCGCGCCGCTCCGGTCACCACAACCGTGCGGCCCCGTAGGGGCTGGCTGTCTCTCCGCATGCCCACGTGGTGCCACCGCCCATCCGCAACCCTGTCGTCCGGTCCTCCTGTTTCCAGGATGCGCCCGCTGAGCGGTCACCCGCAGAACGAGGGCTTCACGGCCAGGCGCCGGCGCGCGTGATCGGCCGTCTCCTGGCCAGAAGCGGGCACAGAGCTACGAGGAGGCGAAGGGGCGACCCGTCCGATGAGCTGTGCGCGGCCACGGCGAGAGTGCTGCCGCTGGGCGGATGACATCCCCGCCACCCACTCGTTCATCGCGATCTCAGGCCACGAGGCCTCGGAACAGACCGCCGCCTACACACGGGCCGCGGCCTCGCAACGGGGGATCGTGGTGATGCTGGCGGCCACCGGAGCCCTGGTCTGCACGGCCGACGACGTCCTCACCGACGCGGGAATCATCGCCCGGGCTCGCGCCTGCCTCCGGAGGAGAGCAGCGGCAGGCACCTGACGCGCGAGCGGCGCCGCCATCACCGTCCCCAGCTGCCCGTACGACGGCGTGAGCGCTCCCGAGCCTGGGCCCGGCCCCTCCCCACAGGGGCCGGGCGCTCACGGCACCGCGTCCGTATCCCGGTAGGGCCGGGGCCATAGGTACGGCAGGTCGTCAGGTATGCCCGGGAAGCGCTCCCGGTAGAGGAGCAGGTCCTTGCGTACCAGCGCGGACTGATGGCTTCGGTGAAAGTCCGATGCGCCCAGCCACGGCGGCAGGTCCCCGTCATCGGCCAGCCGCTCCTGCGCCCGCGGCGCTTCCCCCTGGCTGCCTCAGCGACATCGTTTTGCTCGTCCGCGGAGTGCCCTCATGCTTGGGCACCAGACGCTCTCGCTACTGACTGGGTAAGCAGGCCGACGCCGCCCGAACCGCCCAACGGGCACCCATCGCCCTCGGCATCCCGACCACCCGCCGGTCCGAGCGAGAGCCTGAAGCTTGGTCGATCCGAAGGCTCGATCTCTGTTCGCGCCTGCGGATCGACGTGGCTGGCCGCAACCGCCCATGACCATCAAGACCGTCGCTCGGACGGAGGGGCTCGGACGCAGCCAGCTAGGGCCTGTATTGGGTCGTGATCGGTTTGCCGAATCTGGCCTCGCTGTGAGGGTGGATCCGGTAGTCCGGTACACATGACGCGTGCGCAACTGACGGACGATGAGTGGGGGTTCGTCGAGCCGTATCTGCCGGTCGGTGAGTACGGACCGTATCCAGAGCGGCTGCGGCAGCAGTTCGAGGGCGTGATCTGGAAGTTCCGCTCGGGAGCGCAGTGGCGGGAGATGCCGGGCCGGTTCGGCCTTCGAGAGGAAGGGCCGTTTGCCGCCGCGCTGTACCGGGCGACACCTGCTCGCCAGGGACGCGGCCTTTCGGTGGTGGGCCCCTGTGGACATCCACCGACGAAACACTCCCGGGAGATCAGGCGGTGGGATCAGCGGCGCTGTCGCGGACCTCGAACAGCTCCAGCGCGCCCGTCATCTCCAGCAATCGAAGAAGCTGGGCAGGCAGCGGCCCGGCCAGCACTACCCGCCGGGTATTGCGCAGCCGTATCAAGACGTTCAGGAACGAGGAGTCCGCGAACACCACCCGGGTGACATCGAGCACGAGCAACTTCACCCCGTCCGCGTCCTGGTCACATGCCGCCGTCAGCACGCCAGCCGTGTCCAGGTCGAACTCCCCTGCACAGACGATGACGACCGCACCATCTGCCTCGGGCCTCACCGTTACCTTCGGTAGCTCCATAGACCTTCTGCCCCTCACGCTCATCAGCCGAATGCCTGATGCCCGACGGTACGGCCGACCCCGCCGCATGAACACTGGGCCCCTGGACAAAGACACCACCATCTGGCTGAGCTCGACGCGCCGGACCGGGGCATGGCTGGTTGTGTCGGCGGGGTGACGCCCCGGCAGTGCGGGCGGTTCGACTCAGTGGAGAACTCATGCGCAAGGCAGTCCTCGTAATGGCGCTCGCCGCCGTCCTGTCCGTGACCGGAACCGCGGTGGCCGCGGACGGCGACCAGCACGACCAAGGCCGGGGCGGTCTGAAGGTGACCGGTCTGACCGACGACCAGCGTCTGGTGTCGTTCCGTGCCGGCGACCCCGACCGGGTGTCCTCGGCCGGGACCGTCACCGGTCTGGCGGGTGACACGGTGGTGGTCGGGATCGACTACCGCGTTCAGGACGGTCTGCTCTACGGCGTGGGCAACGCCGGCGGCGTGTACACCCTCGACACCGCGAACGCCGCCGCGACGAAGGTGTCCCAGCTGAGCATCGCCCTGACGGGCACCGCCTTCGGAGTGGACTTCAACCCGGCCGCCGACCGGCTGCGGATCATCAGCGACACAGGGCAGAACCTGCGCCACAACGTGAGCGTAGCCACGGGCGGAACCCTCGCCGACACCACGCTCACCACCCCGCCCGCCACCGCCCCCGCCCTCGGCGTGACCGGCGCCGCGTACACGAACAACGACCTGGACGCGGCGACAGCCACCAGCCTGTTCGACATCGACACCGCGGGCGACCGCGTGGTGCTGCAGTCCCCGGCCAACTCCGGCACGCTCGCCCCCACCGGCAGCCTCGGCGTCGACGCCGGACCCAGCGCGGGCTTCGACATCTACTTCTCGTCCCGAGACGGCGTCAACCAGGGCTACGCCGCGCTCTCGGTCGACGGCTCCTACCGCTTCTACAAGGTCAACCCGCTCACTGGGGCGGCCCGCGACGCCGGCGCCTTCCCCACGGACCAGCAGGTCGTCGACATCGCCCTGCCCCTGAACCAGAAGTAGCGGCTTCACCTGCGTCGCACCGCCATCCGCGCGGGTGCGGCCTGGGCTGTCCGGGTGGCCGGCGCAGTCACCGGCTGGCGATCGCGCTACGGCGGGCAGACATCCCAAGAACACCCCCGTACCTCTGTGAGGAGACATTCGTGGCTGACATGTGGAACTACAACCCCGAGGCGCACTACACCCCCGGCACCAGCCTGGTCGGCTTCAAGGTCGAAGCCACCGACGGGCACATCGGCAAGGTCGACGAAGCCACCGAGGAAGTCGGCTCCTCCTACATCGTGGTCGACACCGGCCCGTGGATCTTCGGCAAGGAAGTCCTCCTGCCCGCCGGCACCGTCGTGCGCGTCGATGTGAAGGAGAAGGAGATCCAGGTCAGCCTCACCAAGGACCAGATCAAGGACTCCCCCGAGTACGACAAGGACAAGCACCGCGGCGACGCCGTCTACCGTGACCAGCTCGGCCAGTACTACGGCCGCCACCGCGCCTGACCCCACTCCCCCTACACCTGCCGCCAGCGCACCAGAGCGCGCTGGCGGCGCTTGAACTGCTGTTTCCCAGGTGGCGGTGCCGACCGGGAGCACATCCGCCCCCGCACCACGCTGCCGGCTAGCGGGCCATACCGAACGGTCGACAAGGGGGTGCTCCACTCCCTGTCCGTGTGGCCGGGGATGGACCGGCCGGCGATTGCCCACGGCTCGGCGAGCACTGTGAAGGTCGGCTCGGCTCCAGCTCGGGGCGCGGAACCGTTTCACCACTCCAGGGTTGTTGCGGCTAGGCCGGACGCACCGCGCCGCGTCCGGCCGGGAGGCTTCCCCACCCGTGTCAAGTGCCCGAGCGGTGTACCACCAGCTCGCGCAGCAGCGCCAGCGCCCTCAGGTCCTCCGGATCACGCGGGGCGGACCCGGCATCGTCTCCTCGGAAGGCCGTGAGGTCGTGCGCGGTCAGGGATGCCAGGGGGCGCAGCAGCCGGGCCTGTGGATGGTGGAAGTCGTGGATGGTCAGGGTGGGGCCGGCGACACCTCCGTAGACGCCCACGGCGGCGAACCGGCCGTCGGCGGACGCGGTGACGGCCCGGATAGTCCGGGGTTTGTGGCCGGACTCTCTCAACGGGCGGGGCACGTCGGCCGGGACGAGGGTGTCCGGATCGAAGAAGCGGTACCGGCCTTCGCCGCCCGCGTGTCCGGCCACCACGCCCCAGGCGGGAATGGCGCAGAGACCGCCGAGGGGTGGCGCGTGGCCGACCGCCTCCAGGGTCAGGGCCTCGTGCGGTTCCTTGCGCCAGCGGCTGAGTCCGCCGCCCGCGCCGCAGGCCACCAGAGTGTCGGGGCCGGTGAACACCAGCTCCCCTACCGGCCCGTTCGGCACCGGGACGACGGTGCGAGCGATCAGGTGCTCCGCCCTCGCGTCGGTGACCACGACGTCCCGCTCGCCCCCGAAGGCGACCTCATGTCCGTCGGGGGCGACGGCGAGGCGGTGGGCGGCGTCGAGCCCCAACGGGCTCAGGTCCACGATTCCGGCGGCGAGCCGCGGGCCCGCGACGACCGCGGTGGGCTGCAGCGCGCTGCCGGCTACGAAGCCGGCCGCCGTGCCGGCGGGCCGCATCCCGGTCAGGGCGACGCCTTGGGCGACCGGGCGGACGTTGCCGGGCGAATAGTGCACCAGGGTCCGGCCACGGCCGGATTCCTTGAGGACGGCGATGACGTTCTCCTCGTCGATGCAGGCGACGGCGTGATGGTGGAGGGGGCCGCGGTACACGTCGTGCCAGGCGCCCTCGCGCAGCATGGTGATCCTGGTGGTGTGGTCCGGTTCCACGGTGGTGAGCGTGAGCACGGGAGCGCCGACACCGAAGGACAGCCATGCGGCGGCGCCGGTGACGACCTTGTGGACCGAGACCGATGCCTGCGCGGCCCTGTCGGAGGCCCGTACGACCAGGGCCTCGTCGGCGGCCGCGAGAAGGGCGAGCGGGCCCTCGCCGGCGGCGGCGAGACGTGCGGGCAGCGGGATCCCGTCGTGGCCGGCCGCGAAGCGGTCGCCGTACCGCTGCGCCAGACGTACCGCGTCCGGGAGCGGGACGGAGGTGATGAGTTCGCGGAGTACGCCGCGATGCCTGTCGCGCAGGTGCGCGGCGGCCCGACGGTCGATACCGGGGCCGTCGTCCCACATCACGCTCCGGAACGTGTCCATGGCGAACTCCCTGTGCCGTTACGGCTCTTCATGATGCCCACCGCCCTGCGGGACTACGCTGGGCCCTCGACGCGGGGGATACGGGGAAGCTGCGATGACGGATCCTGTGTCGGCACTCGTGATGGCGGGAGCGACCACGATCGTGGCGGCCATGGCCACCAGCGTGTGGGAGGGCGCCCGCGGGCGGGTGGTGGAGGTGTTCCGGCGGCGCGGTGACGACGGGGTTGCCGCGATCGAGACGCAGTTGGACGCCGACGCACGGCTGGTCGCCGAGGAGGAGGACACCGACGGCACGCGCCAAGACCTCCTGCGGCCCTGGGCGCGCCGGTTCGCAGCGCTGCTGCGGGAGCACCCCGAGGCCACCGAGGAGCTGCGCCGGGCCGTGGAAGAGGTGGCGGCCGCACTGCCCCGGACCGGGCAGCACTGGACCCAGAACGTCACGGCGCACGGCGGCGGCACGGCCTTCGGTGCGCAGGGTCCGGGCAGCAGTGTCCACATCCACCGCGGCGGCACATCGGAGGACGGTCCCCAGCAGTGAGCGGGCCCGTGCCGGACGGCTGCGGGCCCGGAGTACCACGGGTCCCTCGGCCGTCTGGACGGATACGCGGCCCACCCCGTGGTCGCTCAGCAAGAGCCGGCATTCCGCTTCGTCCAGGGCGACGAGACGTGGCCGGGGAGCTGCTCTTCCCAGACCGGCAGGGAGGTCGGCCCCACCGCCCGCGAGGTCTCGGACCGTTGTTTCCAGCGCGTCCGCCAGTCGGATCAGTTATCCACCGTCGGGTCTGGCCTCGCCCTCTTCCACGTATGCGATGTAGCTCTCGGCGGAGCCGGCGCGCAGCGCGACGTCCTCCCGCGAAAGACCGAGCTCCGTGCGTCTCGCCGCGACCCGTCGACCGAGGTCGCTGCGGCCGGAGAATTCAGCCATCACTCAGCTCCTTCATCTTCACGAGTGTCTGCTTGCCCCGACTCTGCCATTTCCTATCCCTTTTGGGGCGAATAGAGCAGTTCAGTTTCCTGTGGTGTTCACGGCTTCGACCAGCTCGCGTCAGTGGGCGAGGAGTCCCGTACGCGCGGGAAGGAGTGCGCACGTACACCCATGTCCGGGCCTAGGACCAGGTCGGCAACGGTGATCACCGTCATGGACACGGCGAACAGCAGGCAGGGCGAAGGTGGTTTCGACATGGCTTTCCTACCCGGGGCTCTCATGTGAGCAGGGCGCCGCGGGGTTACGACCCCTTTGCTGGGCTACGCCCCTCAGGGGGCTGATGCATTTTCGCGTGGATCTCGATCGTGAGGGCGTGAATCAGCTCGGTGACTTCAGTATTGTGTCGCAGCGCGAGTTCTTGGGCCTGATAGTCGTGGTCGGCCTTCTTGCGAGCGAACTCGGCCTGCCGGTTCTGTCCGATCATGACGAACGTGGACAGGAAGATGGCTTCCAGCGATACGACGAGTGTCAGAGTCTGCCAAGGGCTTTCCTCGACGTACAGCATCCACCACGCGAAGACGATGGCATTCAGGTATACGAACTGCATCCACCCCGCGAACCGGGTGATCAGGTCGGCGACGTGCAGCTGGAGTGCGTCTGCTCGCTGTTTCTCGTACGCGAGCAGTGCGGGGTGTCTGGGGAACTTCGGAATTTCGCTCACGAACAGGCCGCCCTTTCCGATCTGCGTCAGGCTAACGCCCCGGAGCGCGGCAGCTCGGGGCAGCCCACGCCGGACACCGGAGATTGTTGATCGCAGACCTGCGAGCTCCGTGAAACGCGACAGTTACCGACACCCGCCTGCCGAGCAGCCGCGGCTACAAACAGGGCGAGTACCGCCCCGGCGCGAGCGGCTGCGCGAGGGCCGCGGACAGCCGCCAGGGCCGGGCCGCCACCTCACTAGCCGTTCGTGGCACCAGCGCACCCCACGGGCCTCGGCCTATGCGGGAACTCGAACCGGCGAGGCGGGCCGACCTCGCAGGCCCCCTCGGGGTCGCCGGCCGCCAGGCCGCCGAGCGCCGTTACGTAAGCCTGCGCCCCGGCACCGCCGGGAGCACCGGAGAACAGCGTGTCCAGGCCTCCCGTACCACCCGCGCCGCCGACCGGACCGGCGGGGGCGCCGGACGGGTGGCCCGCTCACCATGGCCGGGTTCCCGCGCTGCCCTTGATCGGAATGGCTACCAGGTCCGGGCCGGTTTCCGGCCGAATCGGCGCGCCGTGGTCGAAATACGTTCGTCGGGGTAGGCGAGCTGCATGAAGAAGCCGAGGGTGGACGCCGATGACCTGCTCGCGGGGCTGAGCGTGGATGACAGCCGGCCGGAGGAGCCGGTGCTGCTCGACGCGGATGGGGCTCCGATCCGTACCTGGCGGGAGAACTACCCCTACGACCGCAAGATCCGTCGGGGGGAGTACGAGCGGTCCAAGCGGATCCTGCAGATCGAATTGCTCAAACTGCAGAGCTGGGTCCGGGCGACGGGTTCCAGGGTGGTGGTGATCTGCGAGGGCCGGGACGCCGCCGGGAAGGGTGGCACGATCCAACGGTTCACCGAGCGCCTCAATCCCCGCGGGGCGCGCGTGGTGGCCTTGGACAAGCCCACCGAGCGGGAGGCGGGACAGTGGTACTTCCAGCGCTACACCGCCCACCTGCCCGCCCCGGGGGAGATCGTCTTCTTCGACCGTTCCTGGTACAACCGCGCCGGAGTCGAGAAGGTCATGGGCTTCTGCTCCGACGACCAGTACGAGCTGTTCCTTCGGCAATGCCCGGCCTTCGAGGCCATGCTCGTGCAGGACGGCATCCTGCTGGTCAAGTTCTGGTTCTCCGTCTCCCGCGCCGAGCAGCGCACCCGCTTCGCGATCCGCCAGGTCGATCCGGTACGGCAGTGGAAGCTGTCCCCCACCGACCTTGCCTCCCTGGATCTGTGGGACGCCTACACCACCGCCAAGGTCGACATGTTCCGGGCCACCGACACCGACCACGCACCCTGGACCGTCGTCAAGAGCAACGACAAGCGACGGGCCCGCCTGGAAGCGATCCGCAGCCTTCTCGACCGCATCGACTACGACCGCAAGGACACCGCAGCGGTCGGCCAGCCCGACCCCCTGATCGTCGGCGCCGCCGACACCCTCCTGGAAGCCGGCGAGGAAGCAGCCGACCTCACCCCCACCCCGCTGGCCGGCACTCCCCACGGACCCGGCCGGCATCCGCACCACTCGAGGGACGTCCTGGGCTGATCGATAACGGACCAGACGAGCACCTCGCTGGTCACCGACAACGGCACGGCTCGCGGCCTCTCGCCTGCCAACTTCAGGCGTTCACTTTCTCCGGCGCAGACGTGCGACCCAAATGACGACCGCCACGGCAGCCACGCACACCAGGAGCATCGGAAGGTGCCACCCATCCGGTTTCCACTCGCCCCTGGCCTGGGGCGAGAGCGCGCGCAGGAGCGGGGCCAGGGTGTGGCAGTCCTCGAAGAGGGTCATCGCAGAGTCGACGTCACCGACCGTGTCGCTCAGCGGCCGGCCCTCGCCGCGCGCGGCCGTACGGTCCGTGGTGCCGCCGGCCGAGTCGATGGAGGTACTGCTGTAGCCGTTGGCGGCCACCAACCCCTCGCTGACCTCTTCCTCGGAGAGTTCGAGATGCCCGGCGATCTCTTTGACGCTCGGGGCACGCCCGAGAGTCTCGGTGAGCGTCTCTTGGCACTTGGCGAGTTCGACTCGGAGTTCCTGCAGGCGGCGGGGGACGTGGACGGCCCAGGTCGTATCGCGGAAGTACCGCTTGATCTCCCCGGTGATGTACGGGATGGCGAGGGTGGAAAACTCGACTTCCCGGTCGGGGTCGAACCGGTCGATGGCCTTGATCAGGCCGATGGTGCCGACCTGAATGACGTCGTCAATCTCGATGTCGGCGTTGATGCGGGCGGCGAAACGGCGGGCGGCGAAGCGCACGAGGGAGATGTTCATCTCGATGAGGGTGTTGCGCGCGTACTGGTACTCGCGCGTCCCCTCCTCCAGCGCCTTCAACCGCATCAGGAACAAACGTGACAGCTCCCGCGCATCCGCGGGAGCCATCGCGCGAGCATTGTCGACCTGCGGCAGGGGCCCCTCGTACGGTCTGGCAACGGCGGCCGGTTCCGTGCGGGTCACGGCATCCGACGCCTTACCCCGGGCGGGAATGGTGGCTGCGGCGACGTGGGACATGAAAGCGTTCCTCTTCTGAACGAGTGGCTTGCGCGGGCCATCTGCCCACGCGAACGAAACACAGTCACACCGGACACCGATGGGTTGAGCTGGGGCCGAAGATGTCGGCCGCCCGCGTGTGACCTGCCCGCGGAACATCACCCCTTGGACGATGAGCCGCCCGCATGACTGCAGCAGGCAGGAGCCATGGGCTGATGTGCCGCAAGATCACCGAGGTGCTCGGCAAGTCCTCCGGTGCTTCAGCGCTGCCCGTCAGGGGCAGCGCGTGCCGGCGGGTGCAGGAGCCGCCGGCCTGCTGATGGTCGATCTCCCACTGCCGGGCCGAGGAAGCCGTGGCCGGACTGGTCGCGCAGAGCGGGCGGCTGACGGCAGGCACGGCCCAGCAGAATGAACGCTCCCCTCCCTCACTCCCCCACCACCCGCGCGACCACATCCCAGACAGGGACCGGTCGGCGTCCCATGGGCGCACGGGAGGGGCAGACTGAGTGGTTCATGGATGCTGAAACGATCCTGCGTGTCCCGCGCCCAGGTGCGCAGCGGCGCGTTCCAGGGGGCTTCGTCTCAGTCCGCCTTCCATATGCGCTCCAGTGCCTGAGCGTTCCGGGCGCTGTCGTGGGCTCGGGCAGTGATCCGGGTGCGGAGTTCTTCCAAGGACTTCGAGTCGTGGAGCAGGTGTTCTTCTACGACCGCCCAGCCCGGTGTCCCGTCGCTCTGGGGCAGGTCGATGATGTGGTGGTCGGTGCGGCCGGTGATCAGGACGGCCAGCAGGGCCAGGTACTCGCGTTGCAGGCCGGGGCCGAAAGCGCCGTCGTCCGGGCCAGCCAGCAGGGCGGGGGGACCGCCTGCCAGGAGGGTGCAGGTCGCGTCGGTGGCACGGAGTACTGCCTCGAACCCGGGCCTTCCCAGGCGTGCCAGGACTTCTCGCAGGTAGTCGTCGAGTAAGTCCGGCCCCTCGCCTGGTGTGTTCACCGCTGCCTCCGCACCCCCGTATGGGAACGACATTACGCCCGGCCGGAAGCACTGTCCGGCACATGGGCACTCCGTCGGCACCGGGCTCCCGAAGCCCTGCGCGCACCCTGCACGGTTGCGGCAGGCGGCTCGACAAGGAATCTGGCGGCCCTGAGGACGGCTGCGGGCTATTCGCCCATCGGCCGCTCGGGAGCCGCCGTGCCGGGCGGTCGGCGGGAGCGGGAGCGGAAGCGGTCCTGACGCCGAGCCGCCTCTCACGGTGAAACGCTCCCTCCGAACGCGACAGCGGAGGGACCCCGGGGACAGGGTGGGCGCGTCAACGCGTCAGGACCACCGGGGGTGTTCCGGGCAGGCCCTGATGCGGGCCCGCCCCCCTCGGCGTTGCGGTGGGCTGGTCAGTCCTTCAAGACGTCCTTGATCTTTTCCTTGGCCTGGCGGGCGTCGCCCTTGGCCTGCTCGGCGCGGCCTTCCGCGGTCATGCTCTCGTTGCCCACCAGGCGGCCGGCCGTCTCCTTGGCCTTGCCCTTGGCCTGCTCGACCTTGGCCTGAGTCTTCTCGTCACCGGACATGTCCATCACTCCAAGCGGTAGAAGGCGTTACCTCCCGGCGTATGCCCCGCCACCGCGACACAAACATCACCCAGCGTGTTTATCTACCGGCGATCCGGTAACACCAAGTAGCTACAGGCAGTCAGAACCCGACGGAAGGCAGGAACATGACCCTCTTCACCGTGATCATCATCGCCGGGGCCCTCGCGGTCATCGCCATCCTCGCCCTGGCCCCCAGCGTCCCCGCACGGCGCAACCCCTTCCCCGGCCGACGCCGCCGGGGCCCGGCAGCCCATCGCCGGACCAGTACCCGGCGGCTCGACCACGTACCCCACCAGTAGGAGTTCCGGTACGGCCGCCCACCTCCGGCGGGCGGCCTCCACCGCGGCGCCGCCCAACGGCCTCCCCCAACGAGGGACCGAAGCGCAACGCGGTCAGCGCCGACTTGATCCCCGCAGTCCGGGAAATCCACCGAGCGCCAACAGGACCGGGCAGCGCCAACCAGCCACCTGGGAGACCTGATGAACACGAAGAGCATCACCCTCGCACCCGCCCACGCCACGGCATCCGTAGCCGGCGCACGCGAGAACACCCGCCACTTCCTACACGACCTCCTGCCGGTGATCGCGGCCGAAGCCGCCGACACCGTGGTCCTGGTCGTCTCCGAACTCGTCACCAACGCCCTGCGCCACGGCGGCGGCAGCTACACCCTGGACCTCACGGCGCACCCCGACAGCGTCGAGGTCGCCGTCCACGACGACGGCCCCCGGGGCCCGCGCATGCGCACCCCCGACCTCAACGGTGGCGCCGGAGGATTCGGCTGGCCCATGGTCAACCACCTCGCCCTCGCCACGGCCGTCACCCGCCGCCCGACCGGCGGCAAGACCGTCAGCGCCCTCCTCGCCCGGTAGCACCACGGCGCCGCCCTACGCGAATTCCTGCCGCCAGGGCTCGGTCACACCGGACAGCTCCTGGACGGCTCCAGGCCGGCGTGCGGGGCTACGGGACACGCCGGACCTTGGCAAAGGCCGCGCTCTCCATGGAACGCCGCTGTCTTACGGCTTCCAGCTCCGCCGCCGCGTCGCTGACGAACGCCAGCACGGTGGTCACCGCTTCGTCCTCGGCGACCGGCTCGTTCGCGTGCTCGCCTCCGTCCTCGGCGCGAGTGCCCCCGGTGCCCACCACCGCGGCGAGGGCGATGAGGGTGGGCTCACCCGCCTCCCACCGGTGGACCGCTCCCGGCCACGGTGAGCGCTCCCCTCGAATGCTCAGCGTCGCCCTCCCCAGCGCACCTGCACGATGGTGTCCGAGCCAGAGCCCAGGACCCGCTTCCGTGAGGCACCCGAGGCTACTCTCCTCTTCTTCCTATGAAAATTCCTGCACATATCGCTACAAAAGCGACGATCAGCAGGATGATTCCAGCAGGTCCGCTGGGGAACCACAGGGCGGCAAGTTCCATTCGGGGCGTTCCTCTCATCTTCGGGCGGGGCTGATCAGAGTGTGTCGCTGTCCCAGAGGAACGAGCCTTCGGGGGCGGCCGGGGACGGTTTGCAGAGTGCTCGCCCGCCCGCCCCGAAGAAGCCGTGGTCGGTGATGAGAAGTGCGCTGACCGCTCGTTCCTGCTTGGACCAGCCCGAGACGTGGAAGAGCCGGCCGCCCAGGGGGCCGCCCAGCAGTGCCACGTACGCGTGTCCGGGCGACGGACCGGCCCAGTGGCCGTCGTCGCCGCAGTACCCCCGCCCATCCCTCTTGGTCATCCCACGCGTCTGCCCGCTCCGGGGTCCGTGTCACGCGGTGCGGGGGTGAACCCGCTCACCTGCGGCGTCCGTGGGCGGCGGCGGGTCCAGTGGCGGTACGTCCCACTCCAGACCATGGGGCCACTGGATTTTGGAATGAGCCGGGAGGACGCCGTCGCCACCATGGCGGGGCAGGGCTTCACCGCCAAGCAGCACAACACGGGGGTTGGCACGCGACGGGCCGTACGCAGGGGCGGATCGAGTTCTCCAAGCCACAGGCGGCGTGGAGAACTCGACGAGCGGTGAAGTGCTACTTCGTCGAAGACGAACCAGCTCGGGGTGCGGATGACCACGACGAACCCGATCCAGAGAGTTCAGACCCGAGCGAGGCGGTGCCGGTTCAGCTCGAACCCAGGTGGATTCCCGGTCGCGCCGTCGGTGGGCGGCGCGACCGGGACGCGGCTCAGCTGATCGGGCCGAAGATCTCGGTGCGGTCGAAGTCGGCGTCCATGCCGTCCAGCACCGCTCCCAGTTGCTTCTCCTCGTACTTGAAGTGCGTCTCCATGACCGCCTCGATCCCGTCCAGGTGGCGGTGCGCCACCTCCGGGTCGGTCGAGTCGGACAACGCCTTCTGCAATCCACCGATGAGGTGCTCGATCATGTTGTGGTCCTGAGTCAGCTTCGCGACCACCGGCGCCAGGTCGGGTCGCGCCCGTACCAGTTCCGGGAACAGCGAACCGTCCTCGGCGCGATGGTGGCCGGACAGGGCAGCGCAGAACCCGTGGCAGAACAACAGCAGGTCGGTGGCGGCGTCAGCGGGGTCGCCGCCGTCCAGTCCCGCCCGCGCCAGCGCCAGCGCATTGCGCAGCTTGCCGTGCACCCGCTGCAGTTCCCTGCCCCAGGCGGTGACGCGGTCAGTCGGCAAGAACGCCCTCCCGTCGCAGCCACGCCGCGCACGCGGTCGTCCAGGACGCGGTGTGCGGCTCGCGCGCAATGAACTTATGCGGCTCGCCGGCGTATTCCACGCCGTCGGCCAGGCCGATGCCGTGGCTGCCGCCCGGGTAGACGTGCAACTCCACCGGTACCGCGGCCGCCGCCAGCGCCCGGGTCCACTCCAAGGCGTTGGGCAGGCCCGGCGGGTCCTGAGCGGTGGCCCATACGAAGGTCGGACACACCGACGCGTCCACATGCTTGGCCGGGGACAGTTCGTCCTTGATGGGCAGCAGGTCGCCGAGGAGGTTCTCGACCACCGACGACGGCAGCAGGTCGAGGTCGGCCAGCGCATAGGCCAGGATCGCGAAGTCCGGTCGGGGCGGGTCGGCAACGCCCTCCTCGATGGATAGGACCCGGCCGGTCATGAGCAGGCCGGCGAGTTGGCCGCCCGCGCTTGATCCGATGACGCCGACCCGGCCGACGGCGAGGCCGTGGTCGCCGTCGCGGATGTGGTCCAACCCGGCCCGGGCGTCTTCGAGCGGGGCCGGGAACCGGTCCGGCAGCAGTCGGTAGGACAGGACGAAGGCGTGGATGCCGAGGCCGGACAGCCAGCGCGCGTAGCCTTCGCCCTCGTGCGGTGGAAGTTCCCGGAAGCCGCCGCCGGGCAGGACGAGGACGGCGGGTCGGGGGCCGAAGAACCGGTCCTCGGCAGGGTAAAGCGTGATCTTCTGTGAAATTGGGGTGGGAATGGCCGGAGCCACCTTTCGAGACGACGCCTCCATGCCTGACGATCCATCCGCCACCGGCACGCGACGCTGCCTGAAACTATAACCACCAAGGCCAGATGGGCGGTTGCGTGGCGCTGCCGCAATGGCGTCAGGGTGAGCACGCACTGGGATGCCGGTTTCTCGTATCCCGCTCTGCCCCGCGCTCCATCGAGCCGTCCGCGATGGCCGATCAGATCGCTGTCCGAGCGATGTGGCACGGCGGGCCCACCGGCACGGGCCCTGGTCCGAGCCGCCAGGGCTGCCCCGGCCCCCGGTCGGCTGGGGTGGGCACCTGCAGGACAGGCACAGCACGCCGGCAGCGGCCCGGGGCTCGGCTCGGTCTCCCTCGGTGCGTGGCGCGACCTGAACGTTCTAGCCGAACACGACGCTCCGGGCACTGAACTCACCGTGCGGATCCCGCCAGCCCCTGACCATTGACCAGCTGGGGCGCAGCAGCAGCGATCCGGTCCGCGGATGTCTGGAAGCCTCGCCGTCCACGGAGTACGGGTGGAGTTCCCGCCGTCACTGCGCATGCCCGGCGGCCTTCCTTTCAGGAGGTGCTCTCGCCGAGGCGGGCCAAGCGCTCGGCGACAGCCCTCGGGCGGTCGGTCTCCCCGATCTGCTGGAGGCGGGCGGCGAGCGACCGCCAGGAGGCAGCAGGGCTTCCAGTCGGCGAGCTCGTGAACGGCCGGTGGTGCTTCGCGCTCGGCTCCCGGACGCACTCCTTCGCGTGCTGCTTACTGGTGTCCGTGCCCGCGCGCGATGCTCCCCCGCGCACCGGGGACATTTACCACACCCCGGGCGTACACCGCAGGTTCACCGGGTCGCTGACCTGCGAAAACGTGACTCGTAAGTAGGGTCAAAGTTGGATAACGGTGGTCACGCGAACCGTCCCGCTATTAGGGGTAGATCCTCTTGATCGCCTTTTCTTGCGCCTTAGGTTCCCCCTGGGTGACATCCGGACACGGGTCCCACCCGCGCCATCACTTTTACTCTGGGGGAACCTTGACTACCCGTAACACGGGCGCGCCGTTCCGGCGCGCCCGTTCACCACGCACCGGACCAGGCGGTCTGCGCAACACCGCCGGCGGTCTGGCACTGGTCATGGCGGTGTCCACGCTCTTCGGAGCCGAGGCCGCCGTCGCGTCCGGTCCCGCGACGGCCGCCGTCCAGGCGCCGAAGCCGCAACCCGCGACCTCGGCCGCCGACATACCCTCCGCCCGGGTCGCCGCGCGTCTCTCCGGGATACGCGTGGAGGCTCTCTCGGAACGGACCGAGTCCTCCACCACCTGGGTCAACAAGGACGGTTCGCTCACCACCGACCTCTCCGCCGGCCCCGTACGGTTCAAGGACGCGGCCACCGGCGAGTGGCGGGACGTCGATGTGAACCTCGCGCCGGCGCCGGACGGTTCGGTCGCTTCCAAGGCGCACCCGCAAGGCCTGCGCCTGTCCGGGAAGACGGGCACGAAGGTGTCCTTCCTGAAGGGGGCCCAGCCGGCCGAAACCACCGACCTGGTGACGCTGGGCACCGGCGACGAGGCGATCACACTGCAGTGGCGCGGCGGTCTGCCGGCGCCGAAGCTGGACGGCACCCGCGCCACGTACGAGAGCGCCGTGCCCGGCGCAGACGTGATCGTCGAGGCGACGCGTACCGGCTTCGAGCAGTTCGTCGAAGTCAAGGCCAAGCCCGAGGCGGGCTTCGGCTACACGCTGCCGCTGAAGACCAAGGGCCTGAAGGTCGAGCAGCAGGCCGACGGCAGCATCCTGTTCACCGACAGGAAGTCGCAGAAGACCGCGACGATGCCAGCCCCGGTCATGTGGGACTCGACCGTGGATGCCGCCTCCGGTGAACACACCCGGCGGGCGAAGGTCGGCCTGAAGGTCGTCAAGACCAAGGGCGGTGTCGACCTCGTCATCGCCCCCGACGCCGCCTTCCTCGCCGATCCGGCGACGAAGTACCCGGTGACCGTCGACCCTTCGACGTCCTCGCTGGGCAACCTCTTCGACACCTACGTCCAGCAGGGCGAGACGGTCGACTGGTCCAATGACACCGAGCTGGACCTCGGCAACCCGGGTACGAAGAACGGCGACGGCACCTGGCGCACCGCCCGCTCATTCATCACCTGGAACACCGCGCCGGTGGCCGACGCGCTGATCTCGGACGCCAAGCTGTCGCTGTGGAACTTCCACTCCGGCAACACCGACTGCGTCAACCAACCCTGGGAGGTATGGACGGCCAACGGCCCGACCACCGCCTCCCGCTGGACGAACCAGCCGGCGATGGTCACCAAGATGGCCACCTCCACCGAGACCAAGGGCAACCCCGGCTGCGCCTCCCAGCCCGACGGCTGGATCAACGCGGACGTCACCAGCCTGGTCCAGCACTGGTCCAACAACAAGTGGACGTCCTCCAGCCTGGGTCTGCGGGCCACGGACGAGAACAACATCAAGCAGTGGAAGCGGGTCAACTCCGCCAACTCCGCATCCAACGTCCCCAAGCTGACCGTCACCTACAACTACCGGCCGCGCACCGGAACCAAGCAGGAGGCCGGTCCGCCGTTCTTCTCCTACGGCGGTGCGTACACGGTCAACACCGTGACCCCCACCCTGCGCGACACCTTCGTCGACGCGGACGGTGACAAGGTCAACGGCACGTTCCAGATCTTCGACGCGGCCACGGACACTCAGGTCGGCAACGTCATCACCTCCGCTTTCGTGCCCTCCGGCCAGGTCGCCTCGGTGACGGTTCCGGCAGGAGTGCTGGCGAACGGCAAGACGTACAAGTTCCGGACATCGCCGTACGACGGCGCCCACTACAACCTCGGCTGGTCGGCGTGGAGGACGTTCACCGTCGACACCACCGCCCCCTCCGCCCCCATCGGCCTCGGTTCCACGGACTACCCGTCGAACGCCTGGGTCAAGGGCGCCGGGCAGGCCGGCACGTTCACCGTCACCCCGCCCGCAGCCGACCACCACTGGATCGAGTGGTCGCTCGACGGCGTGACCTGGAACCGGGTCGCGACCGACGGCGCCACCGCCTCCAAGGCGATCTCGGTGACGCCTCCGAAGGACGGCACCCACACGATCCGGGTTCGCTCGGCGGACAAGGCCGACAACAAGTCTGAGGCTCTCGAGTACACCTTCCACGCCGGCCCGGGCGGCTTCCTGCAGCCCGCCGACGGCGTGCGCACGGCCCGCCGCGTCCCGCTGCAGGCCGAGGCCGAGGCCGGAAAGTACGACTCCGCGTCGTTCTCGTGGCGCCGCTCCGCGGCCGACCCCTGGGTGCCCGTCCCGACCGCCGACGTCACCTCCGGCGGGACCGCGCTCGGCGCCTGGCCCGTCGCGATGACCGGCGGCCGGACCCCGCAGCTCACCTGGAACGCCACGGACACCGTCGACCCCGACGGCACGGTCCAGATCAAGTCCGACTTCACCGGCCCCGGCGGCGTCACCGGCTCCACCCAGCCGCTGACGATCGTCGTCGACCGCAACGCGGACGGCGCGGCCACCGAGACCATCGGCCCCGGTTCGGTCAACCTGCTGACCGGTGACTACACCCTCGGCACCACCGACACCTCGTACTTCGGCCTGTCCGTGTCCCGCACCGCCTCCTCGCGCACCCCCGACTCCGGTGCCCGGCAGCAGGGCCAGGTGGCCATCTTCGGCAAGGAGTGGGTGTCCGGAACGGCCGCCGAAGCGCCCGCCTCCGACCACGCCCACATCCGCAAGGTGTCCGACACCGCCCTCGACGTAGTCCAGGGCGACGGCACCGGTATCGGATTCACCGCCAACGCCGACCGCACCGGCTGGGTCGCCGAGCCCGGCGCCGAGGCCCTCACCCTGACCGGGTCCTTCACCGGCACGTTCACCCTGACGGACAACGCGGGCGGCCGCATCACCTTCGCCAAGCCCGGCCCCGCGGCGACCACCTGGCAGGCCCAGACCGCGGGCAAGGACGGACTCGAGGACTCCACGTCCACGATCGTCTCCGAGACGGTCACCGCCGGCACCGAGCAGCTCGCCAGACCGAAGCTGCTGATCGCTCCGACCGAGGCCGTCCCGGTCGCCACCTGCCGCACCACACCCTCCACCAAGGGCTGCCGCGCCCTGGAGTTCGTGTACGCGACCGCCACCACGGCGGCCGGCACCGCGGGCGACGCGGACTTCGGTGACTTCGCCGGCCAGGTGAAGGAGATCCGCCTCTGGTCCACCCAGCCCGGGGCAGCGGCCGCCACCGCGACCGCCGTGGCCGCCTATCGCTACGACAACAACGGCAGCCTGCGCCAGTTCTGGGACCCGCGCCTGGGCCGTCAGACCGAGACTCAGTACGCCTACTGGGGCGGCCGGGTGACCTGGCTCGAGCCCGCCGGGCAGCTGCCGTACACCTTCACCTACGGCAACGCCGGAGCCGGAACCGCTCCGAGCGACGGCATGCTGCTGAAGGTCACCCGCCCGGCCCTCCAGCAGGGCAGCGGCACCGTGACCGACGGCAACTCCGTAACCTCCGTCGTCTACGGCGTGCCGCTCACCGGTGCTTCCGCGCCGAACGCCATGGGCAGCGCCGACGTGCGCCGCTGGGGCCAGCAGAACATCCCCACCGACGCCACCGCGATCCTCCCGCCGGACGCCGTCCCGACGGCCCACGCGGGCGGATCCCTCTCCGCCGCCTCCTATCGGCGGGCCACCGTCCATTACCTCGACAACTCGGGCCGGCAGGTCAACACCGCCACCCCGGGCGGCCACATCACCACGACCGAGTACGACCGCTTCGGCAACAACGTCCGGCAGCTGACCGCCGCCAACCGCGCCCTGGCCCTGGGCACGACCCCGGCCGAGCAGTCCGAGCTCGCCGCCCTCGGCCTCGCCGCGCTGTCCAGCGGTGAGCGGGCGCGCCTGCTGTCGCAGGAGTCGCTCTACGACGCCCGCGGCGTCCGCGAGACCGAGACCTTCGGTCCGATGCGCCGCGTCGACCTGACGCAGCCCCTCAAGGAGGGCACGACCACGCTGGTCGCCGCCGGCACGTCCGTCCCGGCCCGCCCCTGGACCGTCAAGGAGTACGACGGGGGCCGCCCGACCGACGGCACCGCCGCCGTCAAGGACCAGGTGACCCTCGTCATCACCGGCGCCCGCGTCCGCGACTACTACGCGGTCATGGGCGAGAAGCGCCACTTCGAGACCCAGTACGACTGGGCGAAGGGTCTGCCCGCCCTGGAGATCAAGGACAGCGGCGGCCTGAACCTCACCACCAGCATTTCCCACGACGCGCAGGGCCGGGTCACCGACGTCGTGCCCCCCGGCGGCACCGGCCAGGACGCGGCCTCCCGCGTCATCGCCTACTGGCAGGCCACCGGCACCGGCTGGTGCAAGGGCCGGCCCGAGTGGGCCGGCATGGAATGCTGGAACGGCCCGGCCGGCGCCATCACCGGCGGTGCGGGCCAGCCCGCCCAGGTGACCGACAGCACCATCGAGTACGGCTACTACGGCCAGGTCACCAAGCGCACCGACACGGCCAACGGCGCCACGCGCACCACCGTCCAGCAGCACGACGCGGTCGGCCGCACCACCGTCACCACCGTGACCGGGCCCGGCGCCGCCGTCCCGCAGGTCACCACCACCTACGACCCCGCCACCGGCCAGGTCGTCAAGACCTCGTCGGCGACGGGCGGCGCCATCACCACCCAGTTCGACAAGCTCGGCCGCACAGTCTCGTACGGTGACGCCGACGGCGGCACCACCACCACCGAGTACGACGCCCTCAACCGCCCGGTCAAGGTGAGCGACTCCGTACCGTCGACGGTGACCTACACCTACGACGACACGGCCGAGCCGCGCGGCCTGGCCACGCGGATCACTGACTCGGTCGCGGGCGCCTTCACGGCTCAGTACGACGCCAACGGCGCCGTCAGCGCGGAGACGCTGCCCGGCGGCTACAGCCTCGCCCAGAAGCGCAACAGCGCCGGCTCCGTCACCAGCCGCGTCTACAAACGCGACAGCGACGGCACCGTGGTCTACGCCGACTCCGTCACGGAAACGGCCCACGCCCAGGTCAACTGGCACTCCGGCTGGTCCGAGCAGAACTACCGCTACGACGGCACCGGCCGTCTGGTCCAGGCCGACGACACCGTCGACGGCCTCTGCACCAACCGCACCTACACCTTCGACGCGCGGTCCAACCGGACCTCGCTCACCACGGTCCCCGGGACCCCGGGCGCGCCCTGCTCCGCCACCGGCGGAACGGTGAAGACGTACACCTACGACAGTGCGGACCGCCAGGTCGACACGGGCTATGCCTACGACGCCTTCGGCCGGACCACGGCCGTCCCCGGCAGCACCGTCGCCTACCACGCCAACGACCTCGTGCAGCAGCAGACCACCGGATCCGACCGTCAGACCTGGCAGCTCGACTCCGAACTACGGCCGCGCGGGTGGATTACCGAGTCGAACGCCTCGGGCACCTGGACCACCAAGGACACCAAGGTCAACCACTACAGCTGCTCCTGCGACAGCCCCCGCTGGGTCGTCGAGAACACCGCCACCGGCGCGCTCACCCGCAACGTGACGTCCCCCAGCGGCGACCTGGCGGCGATCACCGGCAAGACCGGCGGCACCGTCCTGCAGCTCACCAACCGGCACGGCGACGTCTCGCTCGTCCTGCCACTGGACGCCGGCATCGCACCGACCGCGTACGACGCGGACGAGTACGGCAACGCCCGAGGCAGCACGCCACGTTACGGGTGGCTCGGCGCCAAGCAGCGCTCGGCGGAGACCCCGGCCGGGCTCACGCTCATGGGCGTCCGCCTCTACAAGCCGGACACGGGCCGCTTCCTGTCCGTGGACCCGGTCCTCGGCGGCAACGACAACCCGTACGTCTATCCGGCCGACCCGGTCAACATGTACGACCTCAACGGCATGTGGCGGGTCTCCTGGGGATGGGTCAGCGGAACGATCTACTTCAACAAGCGGGAGACCCTGCGGATGAAGTCGGCGTCCGAGATGCCGGCGATCGTGGCCGGCGCCCTGGCCCTCTTCTCCAACGCGCACATCCTGCTGAAGTGGATCTGGCTCAACGCCGCAGTCATCGCCTGGCACGCCAAGCAGGCGGTCGACTACCGTCGTTGCATCAAACTCAAGTGGCCCATCGGGTATCCCGGTCTGATCCCCGGGCAATACTCGAGCTACAGAGACGGATGCAGGTAAGACATGCGTGAACGTGAGATCGGCGGAGCGGTGCTGCTCCTGATCACCGCGGGAGTGCTGGCGGCATCCCTGCCGTACACCCACGGGACGTCGGCCATCGCGCTGACCATGGGCGGCATCAGCCTCACCCTCGTGGGCGCCGTGATGGCGTTCCTGCGAGCACGCAAGCGGTAGCAACCCGAGGAGCGATCGAGTCGGCGGGTGTCCGCCCGGCGGTTTGGCTGATGGCTGATGGCTGATCAGCAGGCAGTCTGCCCGACGAGTACCAGTACGGTGCTGGTCTGGCGGTGACTGGCCAGCCCGCCGGGCGGAACGGTCGCGGACCAGCCCGATCATCGCGAGATGGGTCTCGGCGGCATAGGCCTCGCGGTCGCCCGCTGAACCGCTGCAGTGGCCGCCGATGGTCGGGTTCTGGGGAGCTTCCGGGTTCGCTGGAGGTCGCGCTTGGTTGGGCCGTATTCCGACCCCGCTCGCTTGATCAGCTTGATGCGCGTGCCCCGAACCTCGACTTGTCTGAACTCCAGGTTGCTCCTCGACGTCGGCGAGCTGAACAGTGGGATCACCAGGCCCGAACAGAGCAATGTTGAGCTGACGCGGGCGCTTGAGGAACGTCAAGCCCGACTTGAAGCCGCTCGCGCAGCCAACCGCGACCTGACCCGCGATGCCACGTCCTTTCGATCACCGTCTGAGTGCTCCGAGCGGCGTCCCCAGGCGGTGGCCGTACTCGGTCAGAGCGAGTTTGCCGGTGCCCCCATGCGGCGCAAGACGGCCAGTAGGACTGGATCGCTCACGGGCGAGCCGGGATCCTCCAGTTGCCCGATCGGCACTGGCAGGATCTCGACCCCCCTTCATGGGGGAAGAAGTGCCCTTTCAGGTCAATCCAGGGGACGTGCTGCCGGCAGCCATTCGACTTCGTCGTCGCCGCGTCGGAGATCTCCCCTGAACGTCAGCGCGCAAAGTGCACGCCACGGGCCTGGATCATCGCGACATCGACGGGGCTCAGTTCCTCCCAGCCAGGCCGGTCAGCGGCCTCACACTTCGCAGCCCTCAGCCCGGCTACAAGACGAGCGCGGGCGGCAGCGGCGGCGGCACCTCGCCATCGACGAGCGCCCGTGGATGATCACGCACGACCCCATCGCCGGCGTCGGCGACGTCTGCGCCGCCCACGGACCCTGGCCGGCTCGAACCCGTAGCACTGCCGCGGCGTCCGGCCTGAACCTGCCGTTCAGCCTCGGCGCGAGATGAGCCGGGCGAGTGCCTCTGTGGGCCGGCAGAGCCATACCAGAAGTGGGCTCGTGACCACGAACCAGTGGACGCTGATTCGGCCCTGTTCCTTGTCCAGGACCGCTGGGGACTCATCTCGGTAGACGTAGCGGAGGTATCGGCGGCGGACCGGTGCTCCGACTATCAGCAGCATGGGTGAGGCGACAAGGATGGCCGCCGGGATCAGGACTCTCGCGGCGGTGAGCTTCGCCTTCTCCTCGTATCGCATGCGCTCAGCCTGTCGCCTCACCTCAACTCATTGAAGGGGTGGGTTTGGATCAGACGGTCTTCGAGTCCATCCCGCCCAGGAACCGGCCGAGCTCGGGGTAGTGCGCGTGCCACTCCCAGTGGGTTTCGGGTACCGCCGTGGGGGGGGCGGGACCAGGCCTTCCTCCACGCTGCGCTTGATGTGGTCGGCGGCATTCCTGCCGTACGCGCGCATCAGCACGCGGCCGGGAACTCGGCTGCTCGCCACCGGCGGCACCGAACCCGGGGTGGAAACCGTCCTGGTATTCGCGCCCCGACCTCGCTTGCGGCCGGTACGGACGCGAGCGTGGTCCACGTGCCGTAGGTCCGGCGCCACGATGGCGGCCCCGTCACGCCTCGGGAGGTGTGACGGGGCCGTGCTCAGCCCTGGGGTGCCGGGTCCTGACCCCGGGTTGCTTCTCGGAAGGCTTGGAGGACTGGGTGGGGGCAATGCGGCTACTGAGCTGCGGCCTCCGCAGCTCAGTAGCCGGCGTCTTACCAGACCTGTTTTCCGCTTGAGTCCCACACCTTGGCGGGGGTCCCGCCGGGTTCGCTGATCGTCAACCGTTCCGGGGAATGAGTGATGACGGTCTCCATGATTCCCGGCGCGGCCGGCAGCTCCACCGTTACGTGGTCCCCCTCATCGAGTTCGATTACCATTCCGGACGGCTCGATCACTACGAAGAGCGGGTGCTGCGAGTCGGCCTCGACTCTAAATCTGAAAACGTCGTGCTTGCGATTCAAGAGGGGCTCCATCTCAGGCAGACCGTCAGGCGGCGAGCGCCGCCTGACGGTCGGATGATCCGCTACCAGTTGCGGAGGTAGTACTTCATCAAATCGGCTCGTGGTCGAGCATTCGGGTTTTTGCTTACTCCCCGCTTTATTGACACCTTGTGAATCTTGGAGAAGTACCTCTTGACGAGTCTGACGTCCCGCTTCTTGAATTTCGATTTCACCAACGCCAGCTGCGCGGGGTTCCTCATGTAGATGTTCTTGAGCCTCGCCGGACCGCGCCTCGGGAAGACGTCGGTCCCCCAGAGAGGTCCGTCAAGGTGATTCATCTTCGAGTAGCCGCGCTTGTTGGCCATTTTGACGACTTTGTTCTGAAGTCTCAAAACCCGGTAGGAGGTCTTGGCCGAACGGCTCGCCCTAACGGCCTTCACAGCCCTGATGGCTGCCTTCGCCGCGAGGCCCGCACCCACGAGGGTGGCGGCCCCGATGGCGGTCATCTCTGCCGCCTTGGACCAGTTGCCGGTGGCCGCGTAGGAGACCGAGGAGACGGCTGCTGCGGCGGCTCCGATGGGGCCGGGGATGTAGGAGGCGACTTCGGCGACCCTGGCGACGACGTTGAGGACCTTCTTGAAGGAGAAGCCCCAGTTGCCGTCGAGGTCGGTGCAGTTGACCGGGTCGCCGGTGCAGTAGTCGTAGGGGCTGGCGTTGCCGCCGGGGACGGGGTCGATCTGGAGGAAGCGCCCGAGCGCCGGGCTGTAGAGGCGGGCACCCATGAGGATGTCGCCGTCGAGGGCTTCGGCGGAGCGTTGCTTCCCGCCGAGCCAGCCGTAGCGGACCTGGTTCTGCCCTGCCTGCGGAATGCCGAACTCGTCGAAGTCGAGGACGACGGGGGCGGTGAGGGCGGTGTCGGTGGTGAGCACCACCGAGCCGAACAGGTTGGTGATCTGGAGCCGGACGTCACCGGTCTTGCCGGTGGTGGCGACCAGATCGGCGTCGGGCCCGGAGACGTTGCGCGTCAGGGTGCCCTGGATGGTGTCCTCGATGGTCCAGCGGACCTCGTCGGAGTCGTCACCGTAGTGGTTGAGCTTGGAGGTGGCGTTGGCCCAGGAGCCGTCGGCCTGCTTCTTCGACGTGGTGAAGGCCGTCAGGCGGTGGGCCGCGTCAACGGCCCACTGCTGCTTGGTGTCCCCCTTCTCCTGGACGGCCACCTTGTCGTTCGCCCAGTAGGTGTTGGTCGAGCCGGTGGCAGTGGTGACGGTGCGACCGAAGGCGTCGTAGGTGAAGCCCGCGTCCGTGAGCCGGTCCGCACTGTCGTAGGTGTGGGCCTCGTCGACGGCGCCGGCGGTGCTGCACGCGCCGCCGCCCGCGGCCGGTGAGGTGGCCTTCTTGGTGCGGTTGGAGTGCCCGTCGAATTCGTACTGCCTGGTGACGCAGCCGGTGGCGACGGTGTCCTGCTCGGCCTTCGTGAGGTGGCCGACGCGGTCGTAGGTGTAGGACTTGGTGTAGGTGGAGCTGGTGTCCTTCGCGACGGCGCCCTGAGTGGTGACGTCGATGCTCTGGGACCAGACGGTCTTGTTGTCGGAGGCGCGGGTGTAGGTGCGGCTGGTCGCCGCGCCCGTGGCGTTGGTGGTGTCCTTCCTGACGATGCCGCCGGGGTAGGTCTGCTCGGTCAGCTGGCCGTCGGGGCCGTACGTGGCGGTGAACTCACCGGCGACGCTGTCGTTGATCGAGGTGACCATGCCCCGGGGTTCCTTGGCCCGGTCGTAGGTGTAGGTGGTGGATCCGGTGGGGTCGGCGACCTTGACGGGCTTTCCGAACTTGTCGAACTCGGTCGTGGTCGTGCCGCCGTCGGCGTCCGTGTAGGAGATGAGCCGCCCGAGGGCGTCCAGCGTCCGGGACAGGGACTTGCCGCCGGCGGTGGTCTTCACCGAGTCGCCCGTGGCCAGGTCGTACTCGGTGGTGACCTTCGGCAGCGCCAGGCCCTCGTCCGAGGTGATCTCCGTGGAGACGATCCGGTCCGCGCCGTCGTGGACGGTGACGTTCTTGCGTGTCTTGCCGGCGTTGGTCTCGGTGGTCTCCTCGGCCTCGCCGAACCGCGAGTAGCGGGTGATCCGCTTCTCCGGCAGCGTGGTCGGCATCCGCGCGGCGTCGGCGCCGGTGACGGGCCCGCCCGCGAAGGTCACGCACGGGTTGCCCGCCCATTCGGGGCGGTTGCCGCACGCCGCATCGTCCGGGTTGGGGCCGGCGATGTAGAAGACGGTCTTGACCGTGGTGGCGTCGGTGCTGCCGCCACCGGGCTTGCGGGACTCCCAGGCCCTGCCGGCGGCGTCGTACTTGATGGTCGCCGTCAGCGGGGCGGTGCCGGAGGCGTCGGTGGTGACCGAGGTCGGGGTCTTCAGCACCCAGCCGGAGGTGCCGCCGATGGGGGCGTCGTAGCCGTTCTTGGTGACGCGCTTGTCGACGTCGTCGGCGTAGCCCTCCAGGCGGGCGCCGTCGGTGGTGGTGGTGAGCAGGTGGTACGCCTGGCCGTCGGGCTTGTTCTCGTCGTAGGTGTTGGTGTTGTGGTCGCGGACCAGGACGTCGGTGCCCACCGCGAGGGACGGGTTGACGGTGGTCTTGGTCAGCGTGATGGTGTCGATGCCGGCGTGGTAGCGCTCGCCGCCGGTGGCGGGGTTGGTGCCGGTGACGGTGAGCCGCAGTTCGTGGTCGCCGCGGGCGAGGTGGACCGCCTGGCCCGTGGTGAAGGGTGCGATGGCACCGTCGGCGGCGTAGGTGTCGAGCGGCGAACCGAGGTTGGTGCCGTTGATCGACCACTGGATGATTCCGTGGTCGGTGGTCTTGGTCAGCTGGCCGCTGAGGACGTAGTCGCCCTCCTCGGGGACGGTGACCCGCATCGAGTCGAACGCCCCGACCTCGGTGCCGCGCACACCGAGCTGGGCGCCGCCGGACCAGAGGAAACCGCCTCCGTTGTTGTCGGTCTGGATGGTCGCGCGGTCACTGCCGAGCTGGGGGAGCTTCTCGGCTTCCCAGGTCACTGCGGTCGGCGCGCTCTGGCCGGTGATCGGTTCGGCGAGCTTGGCCTTGTAGACCGGTCCGAGGGTTTCGAGGACGTCGAGGCCGTCGGGGGTGTAGGTGGTACGGGAGTCCAGCATCCGGGCCCGGTCCACCGAGGCGGTGGGCAGGCCGAGCTCGGCCACGAACTCCGCGGAGCGCGGGTGCCTGCCCAGCACGATGGAGCGGTTGGTGGCCTCCAGGCTCCGGATGACACTGCCGAAGCGGTCGTACTCGCTCGTGTCGATGTCCCCGTCTTCCGTCACGGACGGGGAGGCGGTGTTGACCTCGTTCCCGGAGGCGTTGAGGTAGTGGACGGAGGCTGCCTTGTAGCCGCCGCTGCCAGGGGTACTGGCCGTCGCGGCGTGCGTGCCGGGCTCGTCTTCGGGCCCGAAGACCGCGGTGGCGTCGGTCGGGGCGTCGGTCTGCGCCCACTTGGCGACCTCGGCACCGGACATCTCGTACGGGCCGCCGGCCCCGCGGGTCAGCGGGACCTCGTAGACGACCTTGGTCGCGATCTCGCCGTTGACCTGGTCCTTGCTGCCGGGGGCGAGGCTCTGGCGGCGGACCTTCAGCAGCCGGCCCTCCTCGGGGTCGGTGGCGCTGGCCTTGCCGTAGTCGAGGAACCAGGGAAGTTCACCGGTCGGGGAGATCTTGGTGACGCGGCCCGAGCCGTCGTAGGTGTAGCGGATCTTGAGGGGGGTGGCCAGGCGCGGGTCCCAGACCTCTGCCAGGCGGCCCTTGTCGTCGTAGGCGTAGCGGGTGACCTCGACGGCCTCCTGCTGGGAGGTCGCCGGGTTCCAGGACCACACCTTGGCGGAGCGGATCCGGTCGAGGTGGTCGCCCGGGGTGCCCGGGGTGGCGGTGGTGGCGCTGGCGTAGTCGTACTCCATGACCTCGCAGCCGCGCGGCAGCGGGTTCACGGTGCAGCCGTTGGTGTCGTCCACGCCCCGTTCGACGGGCGGGATGACCCGCTTGACGAGGGAGCGGCCGTCGGTGGTGTCGTACTGGTAGCGCGTGGTGGAGGCGGCCTCGGCCCCCGTCTCACTGATCACCTGGTAGATGCTGGAGCCGGCCTGGCGGGCGAAGGTGGTGCTGCTGCCGTCGAGGTCGCTCAGGACGTACGTGGTGCCGGTGGTCTGGACGTCCCAGATCTGGTTCGGACCCGCCCAGCAGGTCCACACGACCACCCGGGTGCCCGCCGCACCGCCATAGGAGTCCAGGCACTTGCCGGTCTCCTGGTTGGACACCATGCCGTCGGCCCGGATGTCCCACCGCTGGTTGGCGCCGCCGTGGCAGTCCCACAGCACCATCGCCACGTTGTCGCCGGTCTGGCCGCCGGGGCTGTCGAGGCAGCGGCCCAGGATCGACAGACGCTGTGCCTGATCGCGGGTCCACATCTGGTTGGTCCCGTTGGTGCACGCGGCGGAGACGACGGGCGCTCCGTTGTAGGAGCTGCCGTCGGGGATCTCCAGGCAGCGGCCGGAGGAGTTGACCAGCGCGCCGGAGGTGCCGGCGACGGCCTTGAGGGTGAGGGCCGCCGCGCCCGGTTCGGGGAAGAAGCTCGCGTCGGCGCCCTTGGCGAAGGTCAGGGTCGAGTCGTCGTTGTGTTTGATCTCGACCAGGTCGGACTGCGGGAACGACAGCGCACGGTACTCGGATCCGGTACCCGCGTCCGCGCCGCCGGACCACTGCGGACCGAACGGCGCGACGATCTCCTTCAGCGACAGGTCGTCGAAGAACACCTCCTTGCCCGAGCCGCCGGTGAAGCCGTTGTAGAGCCGGAACCAGGCCTCGGTGGCGTCCGCGGGAACCGTGAAGTTCAGCATCAGATGCTGCCAGGCGTCGGTGAAGCCCGCCTTCGCGGAAGCGACCTCGCCGTATCCGCCCGGGGTCCTGTGGACACCGACCAGGCGCAGGCCGCGCCCGGCGTGATCCGGGTTGAGCCCGGTCGCGCCGGGTACGTAGATCCAGCCGGTCAGGCGGTAGGTACGGCCAGGCTTCATGCCCTGGCCCAGGGTGTACTCGGGGCCGAGTGCGGCGTAGGAGTCCCACCCGGAAGCGGCGGGCTTGACCAGCAGCGAGTCGGTGGAGCTGTCGTGCCCCCTGGTGGTGGAACGCGCCAGGTCCGCCTGGCCGGCGGCGAAGCCGTTCAGGTCGATGCCGACCTGCCGCTGGTTCGCCGTCAGACGCTCGCCCTGCGGCTGCCAGCCCCGGTCCGCGCCCCGCGAGGACGCGGTGCGCGCGACCGACATGCCGAACTCTTCCGCGTCCGTGACATCCGTCGAGAAGTCACCGGTGAGCAGGTTCACCGAACCCGGGCCGACCGGAGAGCCGGCCGCGCCGTCGGCGTTGGGGTCCACCGTCATGGTGTTCCACGCCGTGGCGTAGCCGCCGCTGCTGTCGTTCTCGGTGAACAGCAGAGCCCGAACCTGGACCACGCCGCCGACGCCGAGGGTGTCGAGCACCGACCAGTTCGCGTGTGTGCCGAGGTCGGTCAGTCGCGGCTTGTCCTCCAGGACCGGCGTGTTGTCGGCCTTCGTCATGTTCGCCCGCGGCACCGCGTACTCGGTGGCGCCGGGGCCGCGCCGGTACTGGTAGAGGACCCGGGTGAACTGGGTCTGCGCGTCCACCGACAGCTTGACGCGCTTGGCGGCCTGAGTGCCGTCGACGGGCGAGCCCATGCCCGCCTTGCCGACCTGGAACGCGTGGGTGACCGGGTCGGAGAGGTTGCCCGCCCGGTCCTTGGCCTGCACCTTGAGCGTGCGGCGGCCTTCGTTCGCCGGGGTGATCGACGTGGTGACGGCCGCGGTCGCCGCGAGCGTGAGCGGTGCGGCGCCGTCCAGGGTGTAGACGAAGGCCACCAGGTCGGTGGTACCGGCCGGCGGGCTGAACGTGAAGGAACCCGGCGCGTTCGCCGCGCCGTGCCACAGGCCGTCCGCCGGATAGTCGGGCGAGGTGACGAACGGGGCGCCCGGCTTCACGGTGTCCGCCACCACGTTGGTGCCGACCCAGTTCGAGCGGGCCTTGCCGTCATCGGTCATCGCCCAGATCGAGTACTGGACGTCCTCGTCCAGCCGGGCGATGCCGTAGTCGGAGGCCTTCACCGAGGCCACCGCTCCGTTGGGGGTGTCCTTGGCGATGCTGCCCACGAACGTGCCACCGCGCCACAGGTCGAAGAAGACCTTCAGCTGGTCGCCGTCGACGTCGTTGGAGTGGACCTGGAACGTCGGATTGCCGGAGGAGGTGTGGCGGGGGTTGCCCTGCTGGGCCGGCAGCACGTCCACGCCGGCCGGGGTGACCGGAATCGTGTTGTAGGTGACGGAAAGGTACGGCGGGGCGACGCCCTCAGCCGAGCTGAACTTCTTCCACGACAGGCTGCTGCCCTCGTCGGTGGCCCTCAGCCCGATGCCGTAGTCGGCGGAACCGGCGCCGGCGAAATACGAGATGAGGCCGGTGACGTCCACCTTGGCCCAGGCGTTGCCCTGGCCGTTCAGGCACTGGTACGAGTCGCCGCCGTCGGCGTCGTACGTCTCGGTCGACGTCGCGTACTTGTTGCCCCAGGCCGGCTGGTCGTTCCAGCGTGACCACCCGTTCGCACCGCCCGCGTTCCACACCTCCCACGGCTTGGCGCCGCAGGACGCGGAGTGGAAGTTGTACAGGTTGAGCGAGGCGCCCAGGATCTGCTTGCCGTTGATGGGGCTGCCCGGGATCGTCATGAACGACCGCGCCTTGACCACGCCGTCGTAGCTGCCGAGCTTCAGCTCGGTCGACGAGGAGTTGTCACTGTTCTGATTGGTCTGCACGTAGGTGTCGTAGGTCGTGCCCACGTCCACCACCGGGTCGATCGTCACGGGGAACCGGGTCTTCGCGTCCGTCAAGAACGCCGCGTCCGGAGTGAACACCAGCTCGGTGTCCGCCCCCTCGCCACGCACCTCCATCTTCACCGGGGCCCGGTTCAGGTGCTCCTGGGATGCCGCATCGAGCTTCGCGTCCCACATCACCGGGGCCGGGATCTTCAGCTCGGCCTTCCCGGACGCCTTGTCGACCAGCTGCAGTGAACCGTCCGCCTGCGGGACCGCCTTCATCCCGGTGGCGTCCAGCGGCAGTGTCAGCGTGCCGGCCTGGGACACCGCGGCGCGGTCCTTGACGACCAGGAACTGCTCGAAGCCGGTACGGGTGGCCTCCAGCACCAGGTCGACACCCGGACGGGCGTTGACGTACGTCGCCTTGCTGCCCTCCAGCTCCGGCTTCGGCAGCTTGCCCAGCCAGCCGAACTTCAGCTCCCGGTCCCCGGCGCGGACCTTGACCAGCTCGCGCTCGGCCGGGGCGGGGGGCTCGGTGGCCCTCAGCACGCTGCGGGAAGCACGGCCGGCGTTCGCGGACGCGGACGCGCTCGCGGACGGCGCCGGGGCCGAGGCGGAAGGACCGGGCTTGGCCGAGGCCGAGCCGCTCGCCTTTCCGGTCGGGTGCGGGGCAGTCGACGGGGTGGCCGATGCCGACGCGGTCGGCGCGGCGGCGGGCGAAGGTGCGGCGGTGCCCGGCAGCTTGTCGCCCACCGTGACCGAGGCGTCCCCGCCCTCGAAGACCAGACCCTCCGGGTGGGCCTTGGGTGCCACCTTGCCGTCGGCGGTCACGGTCAGCGTGGTGTCGACAGGTACCCACGCCTCCCCCACCCGCATCCGGACCGGACCCGTGGCCTGATCCTGAGTCAGCGTGCCCTCGGGATTGGCCCACAGCGTGACCGTCTCCGTACGAGCACCGGTCACCTCCACCCGATGCCCCTGCAGACGCGCCGACAAAAGCGCCGACGCCTCATCAGGAGCCTGGTTGGACGCGGCAGCTGGTGCTGCCTGCGGCGCGGCTGCCGCCGCCGGAACCGCGGCCGCGTCAAGCACGACTCCGGTCTCCAGCAGCAGACCGAATGCCGCGAGAACGGCTATCCGGCGCATGCGGCGCGTCGAAAAGGCCCCACCCGCGAACGCGGGCGAGGCCTGGGACTTGCGTAGCAAGAAGATCCCCCAGATATCGCGAAGAAAGCTCGACCAAAACGGTCAGCAGCCAATCTTTGATTCGCTCGGCCCCAACAGCCCTCGGGCTGAGCGACGTTGAATCTAGGCCCGAGCGACGCGCAGGGGTGTGCGCAACGTGCAGGATTTCTGTGCTCTCCGTGCCGTGGGGTTCGTCTGGGGGCGAGGACGTGTTCACGCCGATCGCGTCCCGCCCGACAGATGGAGAACCACCGCCGCCGTCCTCATCGGTCCGGCTGCCACGCCTCCGCGCACAGTGAGGTTTCGGCCGTCTCGGCATACAGGGCCGCGCCCAGCCAGGCGCGGGCGAAGTCGGTCGGGTCGGCGGGGAGCAGGCGGCCGAAGGGGTCGCGGGCGCGCCGGGTGGCGGTGCGTTGCAGTTCGGCCAGGAGGTCGGCGGCGGTGGGGAGGGCGGAGCGGCGCAGTTGCCCGGCGTCGGCCGACAGCGATCCGGGGACGGCCAGGAAGGGGCGTCCGGCGGCGACGGCCTGTTCGAGGCGGCGGCGCAGGAGGTGGAGGGGGGCCGGGTCCGCCCCCCGGCCGGTGGGGACCTGCGCGGTGGGCGGCGGCGGGGCGGAGGGGAGGTCGGCGCGCTGCAGCCGGTCCAGGCCGAGGTCGACGCGCCGGGCAGGATCGGCCGGATGGGCGGCCGCCAGGAGCTGGAGGGTGGGCCGGGAGTCCGGGACGAGGCGGCCTACGACGCGCAGGCGCGTGCCGGGCAGGGCTGCCAGCATCCGGAGGTTGTCGCGGTACGCCAGCGCGGGATGGTCGTGGGCCGCGGTGAGGCGGAGCGTCAGGTCGTCGCACACGGCGAGGAGGTAGTCGCCGCCGGTCTCGCGGGCGGGGCCCAGGATCGTCACGTCGAGGAAGAGCAGGTCGGCGCCGGGAGCCTCGGAGTGCAGGGCGCGCGCGGCCTGCGCGGCGGCCGGCGGGTCCCACAGGGCGGCGACGGGGTCGTCCGTCCAGGCCGCGCCGGCCGCCTGGACCGCCTTGCTCCCGGCGCCCGCGCCGAGACGGCCGGTGGGCGAGACCGTGGCCCCCGACAGGGCGAGCCCGGCGTGGGACAGCTGGCGGTGGGTGAGCGCGGTATCGCCCAGGCGTACGGTGCGCCCGGCTGCCGCCGTGGCACGGCCGGGGCCGCCCGGGGCGATGTCCGAGACGGTGTAGAGGCGGCCGCCGGCGGCGGCGGTCCAGGTGATGGCACCCGCGTAGCCGCCGGCCGTGATCAGGGGTTCGGTGAAAAGGCCGTACAGGCGCAGGGATCCGTCCGGTACGTAGGTCTGCCGGGCGGTGCCGCGCAGGGCGGCCAGTTCGGAGCCGGTGGCCTCGGGCAGCCGGTGGGCGGTGCCGAGCAGTTCACGCACGGCTGCCGTGAGGTCGGCGAGGCGGTGGGCGGGGTCGGCGGAGCGGGCGGAGCGCAGCGCGGTGACGACGGAGACGGCGGCCGCCGCCGGGCGGGGCAGGCCGCCGAGCTTGGCGCTGTGGGCCGCCCGCAGCAGTTCGGACTGCAGGACTGCTCCGGCGCCTTCGATGCCCGTGTCCAGTACGGCGGCGCCCGCGGCCCATAGCTGGGCGGCCGCGGCACGCTGCTCAGGGGTGGCCTCGCTCTCCTCGGCCCGCGGCGGCTCCGGGGATCCGGCGTCCTCGCCGGGGGACGATGCCCCGGCGTCCGCGTCGGGGAGCGGGCCGGCCACGGGGTCGGCCACCGGCGCGGCGGACGCGATCGCCGCCCGGTGCAGGCAGCCCGGGGCGAGCAGGCAGCCGCAGCGGATCGCGTCCGCCGTGGCCACCACCCCGGCGGGGGCGTGGAGTTCCAGGCCGGTCTCGTCGTCTACGGCGATCCGTACGGTGTCGCCGTCGCGGGTGACGGGCCGGTCGGCGATCTTGGTGATGGCGGCGTCGAGCCGCTTGCGCAGCCTGGGCGAGAGCGCGCCGACGATCTCGGCGGTCACGGCGGGTGCGACAGCGGGCAGGAGCTGGCCGTGCTGGCTGTGCTGGCCGTGCTGGCCGTGCTGGCTCATGCGATCTTCTCCCCTACCCAGCGGGCGAGTTCGAGCGGGCTGAGGGCGGCCACCGGCATCCCGGCGGTGACGAGCTGCCCGGCGACGCCGGTCGAGTATCGGGGGCGGCCGGCGTCGTCCAGGCTCGCGCAGCCGAGTACGTGACACCCGGCCCCGACGAGGGTGCGCACTTCGGAGAGCAGCCCGCCGACCGGATGGCCCTCCTCGAAGTCGCTGATCACGACGACCAGGGTGCGGGACGGCACGGTCACCAGGGTGCGGGCGTGGCGCAGCCCGGCGGCGATGTGGGTGCCGCCGCCGACCCGTACCTCCAGCAACAGGGACAACGGGTCGTGCACGTGGTCGGTGAGGTCGATGACCTCGGTGGAGAAGGCGAGGAAGTGGGTGGAGACGGTGGGCACCCCGGCCAGGACGGCGGCGGTGAGCGCCGACCAGATGGTGGAGGCCTCCATGGAGCCGGAGACGTCGGTGACCAGGATCAACCGCCAGTCGGCGGCGCGGCGGGCACGGGAGCGGAACACCGGGTGCTCGGGGATGACCTGGACGCTGCCGCCGGGGGTCCGGCGCGCGGTGGCGAGGTTGGCGCGCAGGGTCCGGGCCAGGTCGAGCTGTCCGCCGGGGCGTCTGGTCGGTCGGGGCACCGTCATGCCGGTCAGGGCGGGGCGCAGCCGGGTGGCCAGCTGCCGGGTGAGTTCGTCGACGAGCCGGCGGACCAGGGGGCGCAGCGCCCCGAGCCGGGCCTCGGGGAGGCCGCCCGCGTGCTGGAGGACCGTACGCAGCAGGTCGACGGAGGGGCGGACGGCGGCGGGGTCGAGTTCGCCCAGGACGTCGCGGCGGCCGGCCGCGGCGGCCGCGGCGAGGACCTCCTCCCGGATGCCGGGGCCGAAGAGGGCGGACAGTTCCTCGGACCATTCGCGGACGCCGGGGTAGGACGCCTGGCGGCCGCCGCGGCTGCCCGAGCCGAGATCGCCGCGGGAGCCCTCGCCGCGGCCGTTGCCGTACAGCTCGTCCAGCGCGGTGGCCAGCGGCGCCGCCGATGGGGGCAGTTGGTCGGTGCGGCGGCCGAGCACCAGTCGCCAGCGGTCGGCGGGGGCCAGGACGCGCTCCCGCGCGGGTGCCGCCTTCCCGGCCGCGCCCCCGGATGCGGCGGGCGTCGCCAGGGCCGCTGCCGGTGGCAGGCCGGCCCGTTGTGCGGTCGCGCGGTCGGCGGTGCCGCCGGGCGCGGTGGCGTCCGGGGCCGGCGGGTGGCCGGGGGCGTGCGGTGGCGGGCCGGTCGGATCAGGGGTCGTGGGCGCCGCCAGGGGGGCCCGTGATGGTGCGGCGGGACGGTGATCGCCGTGGTGCGGCGGCGGCGTCGCGGACGGTCCGCGGACGTCGGGACCCTCCGGAAGGGCGGGGGGCAGGAGGCCCAGCCGGGCCAGGGTCTCGCGGGCGGCGAGGTCGGCGCGGGTCCACAGCGCCAGCGCGGCCGGGTCGATGCCGTCCGTGTCGGTGACCAGGCCCGCGGCGTCGCCGAGCCGGTCCTCCACTGCCGTGAGCAGCCGGTCGCGGGCGGCGGGGCTGAGCGTGTCGAAGCCGCCGCGCAGCGCGGGCAGGCGGTCCAGGAAGGCGGCGTCCGCGAGGTCGGTGACCCGGTCCAGCACCGGGTCGAGTACGGGGGCCATGGTCTCCAGGAGCGGGGCGGCCGCGGTGAGCAGGCCGATGAGGCGGGCGGTCAGCGCGGTCCGGGTGGCGGCGTCGGTGGCCGCGTCCACCCAGGACGCGGTACGGGTGCCGAAGGCGTGGGCGTCCTCGTGGCCGAGCAGGACGCGGACGGCTCCGGCCGCGGCGGACATCAGCGGCGAGCCGTCGGCGGCCAGCCGGGTGAGGGCGTCGGTGAGCCGGATCCCGCCGAAGACGTCCGCGCGGTGGGCGAGTTCGAGCAGTGCCCGGGCGTCGTCGGGGTCGTCGGAGCCGGTGAGGCCGTCGACCTGGCGGACGGCGGCCGAGGTGAGCAGTTCGCCGACCGCCGCCGACCGCGCGGCGCGGCCCGGGTCCGGGCCGAGTCCGGCGACGTGGCCGGCCCGGATGCGGTCCAGCAGGCCGAGGGCGGCCAGCAGTTGGGGCAGTGTGCCGGTGGCCGGGAGGCCCTCGCCCAGTTCCGTGAGCCGTACGTCGGCCAGCCCGGGCAATCCGCAGGCAGCGGCCTCCGCGAGGCCGTCGATGCTCTGGGCGGCGGTGGGCCCTCCGTCGCCCTGTTCGGCGCGGCGCCGTTCGCGCAGCAGGCCTTCGGCGGCTTGGGCCGGGGTGACGCCGCGGATTGCGGCGGCGGTGAGCATGGCGGCGGTGGCCGGGGTCCAGCGCACCTCCCACCGGGTGGTCACGGCCTCGCCCGCGCCGGCGCCCGTGACGGGCGTCGACGTGGCGTAGGGGATGCCGCAGACCGTCAGCCGGCGCAGCAGGAGTTCGCGGCGGCGGTCGAGGTCCGAGCGCAGGGGGTCGAGCCGCAGGTCGCGGACGGCGGGGCCGGTGTCGGCGGGACCGGGCAGGCCCAGGGCCGCGACCTCGTCCTCCACAGCCGGTGCCAGACCGCTGCGCGGGGCGGCGGGCGCGGGCCGGCCGGAGCGGGTGCCGACCAGGACCCGTTCCAGGGATCGGGCGACCGCTCGCCCGCGGCCGAGCGGTTCGCCCTGGGTCAGTACGGTCTGCACGGCCTCGATGAGTTCGCCGCGGCCGGGCGCGGGCAGGCCGCGCAGCCGGGTGAGGTCGCCCGCCAGCCGGACGATCTCGCGGGCGTCCGCCGGCCCCGAGGGGTGGTCCTGCGCGCGCAGTTCGCCGCAGATCCGTACGGCCGTGGTGAGCAGTGCCTCGTATATGGCGGCCGGACGGCCCGCCGCTTCCAGGACGAGGTGCTGCCATTCGGGGTCGCGGATGCCCGCCGGGTAGCCGGACCGCTCGTCCAGCAGCGGATAGGTGTACGGGATGAGCGAGACGGTCCAGGCCGCAGCGCTGGGGAGCGTGTCCTCGGGCGGCACCGGGCCGGGCCCGGGGCCCAGCAGCGCCGGGGTGTGGAAGGCGCCCACGACCACGGCGGCCCGGCGGCCGGCGGCCGTGGCCTCGTCGATCCGGGCGCGCATCCAGCGCTCGCGGGCCAGGTCCGATTCGGCCACCGACCCCGCGCGTTCGGCGTCGTGCCGCAGTGCCCAGCCCGTGAGCAGGGCGGCACGGCGCAGTGCCTCGGGCGGGGAGCCGGGGGCGGCGGTTTCCACCAGGCGGTCCCACAGGTCCTCGCCGGGACGGCCGGTGAGGCGGGCGGTGAGCGCCTCGCGCAGCCCGGGTCCTTCGTGGCCCGCCCCGGCCGGGCGCCGGGGCTCGTGCCGGGCGGGATCGGAGAGCGGAAGGTCGCAGGCGATCACGGGGATGTCGTGGCGGGCGGCCCAGCGCAGGGCGACGAGTTCGGGAGAGAAGTCGGCGAACGGGTAGAAGGCGGGCCCGCGCCCCTCCCCCGCGCCGCCCCCACCGGAGGCGGCGGGGACGGCGGCCAGGGCGACGGGGGCCCGGGTGTCGGCGTGGGCGAGCCAGGGCAGCCACTCCTGCAGATCCGCGGGGAGCTCGACGAGCAGCACCTCGGGCTTCGCCGCGTCCAGTAGTTCCGGCATGACGGCGGCGAGCGACGGCGCGTGGTGGCGCACGCCGATGAGGTACGGAGTGGCGGGGTCGGTCAGGGCCGCCACCGCCTCGTCCGGAGTCATGGCGGGGGCGGTGGAGGCGGCCGGGGCGGTGGCGGCTTCCACCGTGGAGGCGGCCGGGGCGGTGGCGGCTTCCACCGTGGAGGCGGCCGGGGCGGTGGCGGCTTCCACCGTGGAGGCGGCCGGGGACGGAATGGTCATGGTCTCAGCTCTCCAGGGCCGGACGCAGGTCCCACAGGGTGCGCCAGGTCGCCGAACCCTGCTCGGCGCGGCGGCGCACCGCGCCGTCCCAGTAGCCCAGCAGCCGCGCGGCGTCGGCCGGGTCGTCCTTGCGGACCACGCCGAGCAGGTGGCCGGGGAGCAGGGAGAGCACGTCCCGGTCGCCGGGGAAGTACGCGGCGGCCAGGGCCAGCGAACCGGCCACGGACACCGCCTCCGCGGTGCTCATCACCGTGGAGGGGCGCTCGACCTCCCAGCCTTCGGCCGACCGCCCGTCGCGCAGGTCGCGGAAGGCCGTCACGAGTGCTTCGAGTACGGCGTCGTCCACCTGGAAGGGGGCACCGGCCCGGGTGACGGCCGCGTGGGCCTGGCGGCGTACCAGGGCGGTCTCGGCGTCCAGGTCGCCGATGGGGCCGACGGTCTCGAAGTTGAAGCGGCGCTTGAGGGCCGCGGACATCTCGGAGACGCCCCTGTCGCGGAGGTTGGCGGTCGCGATGAGGGTGAAGCCGGGGGCGGCGTGGGCGAGCGCGTCGGCGCTGCCGGCCAGTTCCGGGACGGCGATGCGCCGTTCCGACAGGAGTGAGACCAGGGCGTCCTGGACCTCGGGCAGGCAGCGGGTGATCTCCTCGACGCGGGCCACCGCGCCACGGGTCATGGCGGTGAGGACCGGGGAGGGCACCAAGGCCTGCCGGGTGGGGCCCTGGGCCAAGAGCAGCGCATAGTTCCAGCCGTACTTGAGCTGGTCCTCGGTGGTGCCGGCGGTGCCCTGCACCACCAGGCCGCTGGTGCCGCACACGGCGGCGGACAGCAGCTCGGAAAGCATCGACTTCGCGGTGCCGGGCTCGCCGACGAGCAGCAGCCCCCGCTCTCCGGCGAGGGTGACGACGCAGCGTTCCACCAGGGCGCGGTCGCCGACGAACTTCTGCTCGACCACCAGCTTGCGCGGGACGCCGTCGGGCACCGCGGCGCCCTCGGGCAGCCTCAGGGCCTCGCCCGCGCTGCCCATCACGAAGGTGACGACGGCGCGCGGGCTCAGCAGCCAGGCGGGCGGGCGGGGGCCGTCGTCGTAGGCGGCGAGGAAGGCCAGTTCGGTGGCGTGGCGGTCCTCGGGCGGGCTGACCTGCCGGGCGGACGCGAGGGCGGGTGCGGGTGCGGGGGCGGTGGTGTCGGTGGTGTCGGTGGTCATCGGCGGCGGCCCTTCCGGGTGGCACGGGTGGTGAGTTCTTCGAAGGCGGGGGCGTCGCCGTCCTTGACACGGCCCCATGCGCGGGCGAACAGGGCGGGCACCGGCAGTCGCGGCACGGCCCGGGTGTGGTCGCGGAGCGGGTAGAGGGGTTCCTTCCAGGTCTCCACCGGCAGGGCGGGGGCCTTGAAGTCGTGCCAGCCGCAGGGCAGGAACAGGGTGCGGCCCGCGCGGGACCGCTTGGCCTCCAGGACCAGTCCGGTGGCGGCCAGTTCGGTCCTGGCCTTCTTCGACCGGCCCGGCGTCCAGCCGGTCCACCGGGCGCGGTCGCGGTCGGTCGGGTCGGGCAGCGCGAGCAGTTGCAGGTAGAGCACGGCCGCGTCGTCGCCCAGCCCGTGGGCCGCGGCCACCTCGGCGACCAGCTCCGGTACCGAGCGGGCGGGGTCCTGGGCGTAGCCGGTGAAGCCGCCGGGAGCCGCCCCGGCCAGGACGGCCTGTTCCAGGTCGTCGCCGAGCAGGTCCCGCACGGCGGTCAGGGAGTGGCCACGGCCCGGGCCGACCAGCCCTTCGAGCAGCCCGAGCACGGGATCGTCCGCGCCGGTGATCCCGGCCGTACGCACCAACGTCATCTCGGTGTCGCCGTACCAGGGGCGCAGCACGAGGGCGTCCCCGAGGCGGGTGAGGCCGTCGGCTCCCGCCCCTCCCGTCGCGGGCAGGCCGTACGCGGTGCGCAGCGGGGCCGCGGTCGCGGTGCCCTTCTCCGTCCACTCCACGTCCAGGTCGAGGATGAGGCCGGGGTCGGCCAGGCGGCTGCGCAGCGCGGCGAGTCCGGCCGGCAGGTGGGCACGCAGCGGATGGCCGTACGGCAGCCCGTAGGCGAGCCCGCTGAGCGCGGCCACCGCGCTCGTGAGGTGGCCCCGGCCCGGGACCGCGGCCGGGTCCTCCGCCACGAGGTGGCCGTCCTTGTCGAGCCGCATCGTGGTGGTGCGGCTGAGCCACGCGGTGGTGCCGGGGTTGAGGACGGCTTCCGCCGACGCGATGGAGACGCCGGCCAGGACGTCTCCCAGCTCCTCCGGCAGCCGGACCAGCGACCCCAGGCGCTCCGCCCAGGTCTTGGCTGCCGCCGCGGTGTCGGGGCCGGTCTCCCACAGGTCGGCGGGGTCGGCGGGCAGCAGCGCGTCCAGCAATGCCAGCCGGTTGGTGCGGCCGAGGGCGCTCAGCCTGGCGTCGGCCCGTTCGGCCTGCCGGGCCTTGAGGCCCACCAGGGCCAGCCCCGCCGCGTCGAGTTCACCGGTCCCCGCCGCGACGAGGAGGGCGGCCTGTACCGGCCCGATGCCGGTGGCGGCGTCGAGTGCGACGGGCGCCTCGGGCCGCCACGGCGCGGCGCCGCGCTCGCGGACGAGGCGGATCAGCGGCAGCAGGCGCTCCGGCGGGAAGGCGGGGGTGTACCGCTGGTCCTCGTGGTGGGTGAAGCCGCCTATCTGGCCGAACGCCCCTTCCGGGTCGTGGTCGAGGGCGAGCCAGTGGACCCGGTCGTTGCGCTGGGTGTGCTCCCGGCCGAGGATCACCACCGTGCGGTCGCCGCGGCGCAGCACCTGGCCGATCCGCTGCTTCCTGCCGACCTGGTCCTCGCTGTCCTCCTCGCACAGCAGGACCTGTCGCAGGGCGCCCGCGGGGTTGGCGAGCGGGCCGGTGGCGACCGCTTCCAGGAGGAGGAGCAACGCCTCCCGGTGTTCGTCGGTCGTGGTGGGGGCGGCGGCGCGGTAGGCGAGGGGGCCCAGGGTGTCCAGGAACGGCAGCCAGCCCAGGTCGATGCCGGGGACGGTGTGGGTCTCGCTCGTCCAGCCGCCGCCGAGTGCCGGCAACGCGGTGGGATCGGGCAGCGGCTTGCCGTCGGCGGGCTTGCCGGACAGGACCTGGTTGACGGAGAGGATCTGCTGGAGGCCGCTCCACTTCGCTTCGCGCCCCCAGTAGCCGTGTCTGCCCGGCGCGGTGATCCCGTCCACGGCGGCGGTCAGGGTCGCGTCGTCCCCGTGGACGGGCCGGTGGTCGGCGTACATCCCGTCGCAGTGCCGCTTCCCGCCGTGCCCGTCGACCCGCGGGGGTGCGACGTACGCGGCGATGTCGGCGCGATGGCGGGCCGCCGTCCGCACGAGCACGCTCACGCCGGTGAGCAGCCGGGCGTCGGTCAGCTCGGGGAGCGCCGTGGCGACGGCTGCCTCGATGAGCTCGTCCGCGGAGGGGCCGTCGTACGACTTGTCGGCGGCGACCGCGGCCTGCCGTCCGGCCAGCGCCGTGGCGACGGCGTCGAGGAGGGTCGCGATCCGCGCGTCGGTGACCGCGCGCAGGGCGGCCGAGCCCCGCTCGTCGCGCGGGCGCAGGGCGTGCCAGAACGCGGGCGGCGGGACGTACCGGGTGCCGGCGGCGTACTCGCCGCCCTGCTCTCCCAGGGGGACCGATCCCAGCGCGTCGGTGGTGACGGCGCCCGCCGGATGGAGCTCGACGGTACCGCCCACGAGGGCGGCGAGAGGCGCGGCTCCGCCCGGCAGCCGCAGGGCGCCCAGCGGTACGGGGCGGTCCCGGCGGCCCGGCGCGACGGCCAGGGTGACGGTCCGCCCGTCGGGGGTCCCGGAGGTGACGCGGCGGTCGGGGTCCTGTCCCTCGGTGCGCACCCAGCGGCCCAGTACGGTGCCGTCGGTGCCGAACGGCGTGGTCTCCAGGCCCGGGAACAGCGGCAGGACCTCGCATTCCTCGGTCACGAGGCGGGCGCCGTCGCGGATTCCCGACTGCAGGAAGGCGGGCAGCGAAGCACGGCCGTGGGTGCCGCCCGCCGGGTCGTACTCGACCCAGCAGTGGTCGCGGCCCTGCTTGCCCTGCCGCCAGTGTCCGGTGCCGTCGCCCAGCACGGGCCGGGTGGACGGCAGGGTGGTGTCGCCCGCGTGCAGGGTGCGGCCGCCGGTGGCGCGGCCGCCGCCGGGCAGTGGCAGCGACGGGGAGCCGACGTCCTGCCCGTTCCACCACTGCGGCAGCTGCTCGCCGCCGAGGGTGAAGGGTTCGCCGGGGCGGTTCGACCAGTACGCGCGCTGCTTGCCGTCCTCCGCCCATATGACCAGCAGTTCGCCGTCGGTGTACCGGAAGCGGGGGCGCCGCCAGCGGTCCAGGTCGGCGGGCAGGCGCAGCTCGTGTTCGAGCAGCACCCCTTCGGGACCGACCACGACGGCCGTGTGGCGGTTGGCGAGGACCAGGGCGGGCCAGGCCTCGGCGACCACCATCCAGTGGTGCTGGTCGGTCCGGTCGGTGTCGAGCCGCCGGTAGGTCTCCTCCAGGGCGGGCCAGCCCAGTTCGTCCAGAACGCCCGCGCGCAGGGTCGCGCCGAGGACCGGCGCCAGGTCGTGGGCGGCGATCCGGGCGATGGCCTCCGGGTTGACCTGGCCGGCGACCGCGCGGAAGGACGACAGACGCCGGAGCGCCGCTCGCGAGCCGGGCAGTCCCGCCGCCCCGGTGAGTTCCGCTGCGCGATCGCGCAGCCAGTCGTGGAGCACGGCGCCGAGCACCGGGTGGGCGGCGATCGCGGCGAGTACGGAGTCCTTCGAGCGATGGCCGTTCATGCCGTTCAGCGCGTCGTAGAGCAGTCCGCGCAAGCGGGGGCGGCCGGCGACGGCCGTCAGGTCGCGGCGGCCCGGGGTGTCGTCGCCGGTCCAGCGCTCCAGCGGGAGGTGGACGTTGGCGCCCGCCGCCGGTTCGGTGACGGGGACGTCCCAGGCGACGCAGGCGTCGAGCAGGTCCAGGTCGGCGCCCGCGTGCCAGCGTCCCTGGAAGAGATCGACCGGGCGGCCGTCGGCGCGCAGCCGGGGGGCCATGCGCTCGACGAGGGCGAGGGTGCGCGCGCAGCGCTCCGAACTGGACGAGCCGTGCTTGCGGTGCAGGGCCCAGCGGCTGAGCCAGTCCGCGGGGTCGACGCCGTCCGTGTTCTCCGCGTCGGTGAGCAGGGCGTCCGCGCCCGTCTCCGCGAGCAGCGACAGCCAGGCCTCGTCGGCCTTCCGGTCGCCGCCGAGGCCGGTCGGCATGATCTCCAACAGCCGGGTACGGATCTCCGGTCGTGCGGCGGCGAGCGCCACCAGGGTCGGGCGGTAGGCGGTCCAGAACGACGCGGGGGCCCGGACGATGCTCGGTGAGGTGATCAGGTCGCCGACGAAGGCACTCTCGGCGGTCTCCCGGTCCAGGCCCGCGGCCTTGACGAGCGCGCGGGCGTCCTGCGGCAGGGCGGCGTACGGCGCCATGCCCGCACCGCAGCGTTCGACGGCGAGTTGCCGGAACTGCGCCCAGGCCTCGGTCGGGTCGAGACGGCGCGAAAGGTCCTGCGCGTGGTCCTTGAGCGCCTTGACGGTCAGGGCCCCGGCGAAGGCGAACTCCAGGAAGACGGCCCGCTGCCGCTCCTCGTCGACCGGCAGGCCGTGGACGCGCTCGGCGGCGCGCGCCTTGCCGAAGAGCGTCGCGGCGTAGGTGCTGTTGTCGTGCTGGAGGAAGACGCGCGCGGCCTGCTCGTAGAACGTCGGCAGGAAGTGCGGTACGGCGCGGCCGAGCCGGGTGGCGAGTGCCTCGAAGCCGTCCTTGGCGGCGCCGGCCCGGGTTTTGGCCTGGCGGGCCAGCCGTTCCATGTCCTTGACCAGGGCCAGCGCGTGGTGGCCGTTGGCCGGATCGTTGACCAAGGCCCAGGCGGGGAAGCCCAGTGTCTCGCGGCGCACTTGCCCCACTTCGGGGGCGTCGGGCTCGCGGGCGAGTCCGAGGAAGTCCAGTGCCAGGTCCTCGGCCTCGCCCAGGGTGCCCGCCACCAGGCGCACCACGCGCCGGTCGTCCAGAGCCGGGTGGGTGTAGGCGCGGGCGGTGAGGGTGTCGGCGTCGTCGCGGGCGACGGTGCCGGCGCGCAGGATCGCCCCGGCGTCCAGCAGGGCCGCGGCCCGGGTAATGTCGTCGGTGTTCATGCCGCCTGCTCCTCGTCATCGATGTCGCGTCCCGCGTACAGGGCCGCCGCCATGCGCATGCCTTCCGACCAGGCGACCGGGCCGACCTGTCCGGCGGTCAGTGCCCGGCCCGCGGCGTCGGTCCAGGTGAGCGAGCCGGTCTCGGTCCGCTCGTAGCCGTCGTAGTCGCCGATCCAGATGCGCGCCTCGACCGTCGCGCCGTCCTCGACGACCGGGCACACCGCCTGGCCGCCGCGGGCCCGGTAGCCGAGTTGGGTGGTGCGCCCGTGCAGGAACCGCAGTTCCTTGAAGGCGCCGCCGGCGTAGTCGTCGACCGAGGCGGTCTCCGGGTCCAGTTCCGCCGGGCGGTGCCAGACCTCGCGGAAGAGCTGCTGCACCCGCTGGTCCACGGTGAGTTCGACCGCGAACTCACGGAGTTCTTCCAGGTCCGCCAGCAGCACCGGGTGCGGGATGCGGACCAGCTCGGGGCTGATGCGCACCGTGTCGCCGTCGAGATCGACCAGGCCGAGGCCCCGTACGGGGTCGGCGTCGCGCAGGAATCCCGCGACTTCGCCGTCCTCGCCCGTGACGACGAGGTCGTACAGCGCGGAGCGCCAGGCCGTGTCCTGCCACACCTGGACGATGACCGCGACGGGGACGGGCAGCGAGCGCACCATCCAGCGCTCCACGTCGGCGACGCATTGGCGTTGGTGCCGATCCAGCCACTCCACCAGCTGGCGCAGGCCGACCACGGCCGGGTCGTCCGCGAGTTTCCCCGGGACCGTCTTCAGCCGGCGACCCGCCGCGTTGCGGCAGACCACTTTCCCGTCGTCGAGGGCGACTTCGTAGTCGCCGGCCGGAACCCACCCCATGTGCTGTCTCCTCGGTCAGACGGCCTGGTCCGGGGCATGGCACGGCATGGCACACCCCCGGTCGCAGCGCCGCCGCGATCACGTTGGTGTGACTCTAGGGGCAGCCTCGGACAATGCTTCCGGCAGCTCCACAGGGAGGGCGGGGCCCGTTATGGATCAGGTGGCTGAAGCTTCGAGGCAGAACCACATCCACGTGCCGAAGCCATCCGTGCTGAAGCCCCAGGACAGGCTGAGCGCGGCGATGATCGCGAGGCCCCGGCCTGATTCCCGCTCCGCGCAGCCGGAGACCATGCCTTCGGAACGGGGCAGGTCGGCGCTGTCGTCATGGACCGCGCACACCAGACGGCCTGCGGTTTCATCGTGCTGGATGACCAAGCGCAGCTCGTCGCTGGTCGTGTGCTCGACGGCGTTGGCGACCGCTTCGGACAGCAGGAGGCTTCCGTGGTCGGCCAGTTCCCGGGCCGGGGCGCAGGAGTCGAGGGCGCGCCGGGCGTGCGAAGCGGCCTGAAGGGGTCTCGCCGCCGGACATCGCCTGAAGTGCACATGCCTACCGCAGTACGGGGTACACGCGGCTGACGACCCCAAGGAGGCACCATGTCCGCGTTGCTCACCCGTATCAAGCAGTTCGCGCGCAGCCCGCAAGGGCGGCGTCTCACCGCCTCGGCCCGGCGTTCCGCTGCCGACCCCCGCAAGCGCGCACAGGCCGGCCGACTGCTGAATCGCCTGCGCGGGCGCCGCTGACCGGGCCCGCGGCGGGCTGGCCCGCCAGTACCACGAGGCCGTTTCCTTCGGACCACCTCGCCGACCAGATGAAGATGGCGGCGAGGTGGAGTCCAGCGAGGTGGATGGTGGCGGTCTTGTCGTAGCGCCGCTTCCCACCCTGGCAGCGGCGCGTACGGGCAAGGGGGCCCTGCCGGACCGGACCCGGACCCGGCCGGTATGCGACCCTGGAAGGGCCTACCGGGCCTGTCCGACTCCGCGCGGCCCGGCCGCCGACAAGGGATACCACCATGTCCCAGCGCGCGTTCCTCGCCTCCCATGCCGTCCCGGCGGTGCTCACCAGCGCCGCCCTCGCCCTGCTGCTGACGACGCCCGGCGCGCCCGCGGCGGCGGCTGAGCGCGCGGCAGGGCCGAGCCCGCAGTCAGCCGTGCTGTCGATTCCGGCCATCGGCGTGTCCGGGCTGCCCGTCGTCCCGTACCGCGGAAGCCCCGACGACGCGCCGGGCACTCGAATCCAGGACCGCGGCGTGGCCGCCAGCCCGCACGGTCCCACCGGTGGCGTCGGCCCCGGCGATGTCGGCAACTACATCGTCACCGGGCACCGCATCGTGGCGGGCGGGCCGCTTCGGGCGCTGCCGTCACTGCCGACGGGCGCGTCCGTCGTCGTGACCTCCGGCGGTGTGAGGTACGAGTACACGATCACCACGACCCGGACGACCTCCTTCCGCTCCCCGTCCTCCATGGCCGCGCAGCGCGCCGCCGTCCCCGGCTTCCCCGGCGTCGCCCCTACCCGCGCGATGATCACCGTGACCACCTGCCTCACGCCCGAGGACGATGCGGCGGGCAATCACTGGCGGGACGCGCAGAACAACCCCGAACACCGCATCGACAAGATCGGCGTTCTCACAGCGACCACGTCCTGACCGTCCCGCTCCCGCGCCGTCCGTCCCCGGGAGGGCGAAGGTCACAGCTCCAGCCCTTATGGACCTCTTGCTCCGTATGTCACTCTGGCGGGCACACCGGCTCTCGGCCCTGCCCGCCGACCCCGCCGACCCCGCCGACCAGTACGGAAGCGCCCATGCCCCTGCATGTCCCGTCCCGAGCCGCAGCCGCCGCGGCGGCTGGAGCCGTGGTCGTCCTGATGGCGGCTTGCAGCACCACTCAGGCTGCCGCCGGCGCGGCGGCTCCCGCACCGCCGACGAGGGCAGCGGCACCCGCTTCGGCCCCGGCCGCCACCACCGCACGGCCGTCCGGGCCGTCGGTTGCCCTCCTGCAGACCGAAGCCTCCGTCCTGTCCATACCCTCGGTGGGCATCACCGGGCTGCGCGTGATGCCGTACGAGGGCACCACCGACGATGCGCCCGGCACCCGTATCCAGGACAAGGGTGTGGCGGCCAGCCCGTACGGGAAGCATGGCGGGGTCGGGCCCGGCCAGGAGGGCAATTTCCTGGTCACCGCGCACCGCCTGTCGGCGGGCGGCCCGCTGCGTGACCTGCCCGCCGTGGCGAAGGGCGACTCGGTGCTCGTGACCGTGGGCGGTGTGGAGTACACGTACGAGATCACCGCGAGCCGCAAGACGTCCTTCCGGTCGGAACGCTCGCTCAGCGAGCAGCGCGCCGCGGTCCCCGGAAAGCCCGGGGTGACCCCGACCCAGGCCATGATCACGATCTCGACCTGCGCTACCCCGGAAGACCATGCCGAGGGCAACTTCTGGAGCGATGCCCAGGGCAATCCCGAGCACCGCATCGACAAGATAGGCGTTCTTCGCAAGACGACCGCAGCGCCGCCTGCCGGATAGCGCCATCCAGCCCTCGCGGGGTTGCGGCCGGGCCCCTGCGCGTACCCGGGAGACGGTTTTCGCCGGCCGCGCGATCATTGCCGCAGTCCACTGACATCGAGCGTCACTCCCGGTGTGGGCCGGGTCGATGGGGTTCTGTCGTGTCGGCGAGGGATTCGGCCCGTACGTCCGGCCGGCTGCGAACGACGCCGATCCGCGGTTCTGTATCGACGTCGTTCACAAGAGCGGAGCGAGCATGGGGCAGGGTTACGGCACGCGGATGCAGCCGCCGTTGATCCCCTGGTGCAGCATGGCCCTACGGGTGTTCGGACCGTACTCCCCGTCAGCGGCGGTTCCCGCCTTGATCTGAGTACGGATCAGTGCGTTGCGGGTGTTCCCGCCGAAGTCTCCGTCTTCAACGAGGCTCTCGCCGTAGCAGAGGTTCATGGAATGCTGGAGCTTCTGTACGGCCGGGCTGTTGGTGCCGCGGACCATGTTGCAGTTCACGGTGTTGCCCGCCTTGTACATCGGCACCCACGCGCCGGCGTACGAGGCGACCCAGTCACAGGTCGGTGTGGCGGCTTCCGCCGTGCTCAGGGGCGCAATCCCGAGCGCGACTCCGGTGAGAAGCGATGCTGCCAGCGCGGCGAATTTCCTGCGCATGAAAACTCCTTGGCCAGTGGGGGGACGCGACAGGTGGGGTCGGTGCTGCTTCCTGTGCAGTGGAGAGCGTGATGGATTTTGCATGGACACGTCAATACATGAGGGTGATGCGCTTCGCCCGGTAGGGGCCCCTGTGCCGTCCGCCACGACGAGTCACGCACCGGCCTGCTCCAGGAGACCGGCACCGCGCGAGCCGCACCTGGCCGCGTGACCCGGACACCGGCCAACGCCGACCACCCCTGCCTCAGGTGGGCATCAGGCCGCTCTGGTACGAGATCGCCACCGCTTGGGCTCGGTCGCGGGCGTCGAGCTTGGCCAGGATCCGCTTCACGTGGGTCTTGACGGTGGATTCCGCGAGGGAAAGCAGCTCGGCGATTTCCGTGTTGGACAGGCCGTGGGCGACCTGCCGCAACACCTCGCGTTCGCGGGCGGTGAGTCGCTCCAGGCGCGCGTCGGCCGGCGCCCGTGGGCCCCCCGAGCGCGTGGGTGCGGGCTGGGCCGCGAGCCGGGTCAGGATGTCGCGGGTGACGGCCGGGTCCAGCACGGCCTGACCGTCCGCGACGGTCCGTACGGCCTCGATGAGGCGTTCGGGGGAGGCGCGTTTGAGGAGGAAGCCGCTCGCCCCGGCCCGGATCGCACTCCATACGTATTCGTCGTGGTGGAACGTCGTCAGGACCAGCACCCGGGTCGGCAGACCGGCGGCCACGATCCGCCGGGTCGCCTCGACCCCGTCGATGCCGGGCATCCGTACGTCCATCAGGACGACGTCGGGGACGAGTTCGTGGCACAGGCGGACCGCCTGGATGCCGTCCGCCGCCCGCCCGGCCACCTCCAAGCCGTCCTCGGTCCCGAGGATCAGCTCGAGGCCGGCCTGGAGCAGGGCGTCGTCGTCGGCCACCACGATCTTGATCCGTCGCTCGTCGCCGGCCGCTCCTTCGGCGTGCCGGGTCATCGGACCGGGAGCGAGACGCGCAGGCGGAACCCGCCCCGCTCGCCCTGCCCGTGTTCGAGCCTGCCGCCCAGGATCGAGACGCGTTCGGCGATGCCGAGCAGACCTCGTCCGGGCTCGTAGCCGTTGACCGCGCCCCGGCCGTCGTCGCTGACCTCGATGTCGAGTCGGTCCCCCACCCGGCGGACGGTCACGTCGGCGGATCCGGCGCGGGCGTGCTTGACCGTGTTGGTGAGCGCCTCCTGCACGATCCTGTACGCCGACATGTCGAGGCTGCTGGGGAGTTCGTCCCGGCCCGGATCCACCTGCGCCGCCACACTGATCCCGGCTTGGGCCATCCGGTCCGTCAGACGGCTCAGGTCGCCGAGCCTCGGCCGGGATCCGGCCGGTTCGGTACGGCGCAACAGGCCCAGGACCCGGTCGAGTTCCTCCAGCGCGTCGCGGCCGGAGTCTTCCAGTTGGCCGAGCACCTCGCGGGCACGCTCCGGGTCGCGGTCGAGCAGCCTGCGGGTGGCGCCCGCCTGAATCAGCATCACATTGAGCGTGTGGCCGACGAGGTCGTGCAGCTCACGCGCCATCCGGGCGCGCTCCCCCGCGATCACCTCCTCGCGAAACCGGAGTTGGGTCGCATCGCGTTCCTCCAGGCGCCGCGCGGCGCCGAAGCCGATGGCCCAGACGAGGAGCCACAGGAACAGCACCCCGGCCGGCACCACGGACCAGAAGTCGCGTTCCTGCTGTCCGGTGAAGTAGGCGATCATGCCGAGGAACGCGGCGAACGGACCGGTCCAGGCCCGGGTGCGGCTCGCGTGCAGGCCGAGGGAGTACAGACCGATCAGGTTCGCGTACGGGGAGAGCGGGTTCTCCAGGCCCCACAGCGCTTCGACGGACAGGGCCGCGGTACCCACCAGGTACGAGGCCAGCGGCGCGGTCCTGCGGCAGGCCAGCGGTCCGGCGACCGCCGCGGCGAACAGGACGGCGCGCGTCGTGCCCGCGTCCTCCCCTGCGGCCGGCCCCCGTTGCTCGACGAGCATGACGGCGAAGAAGGCCACGGCGAGTACGGCATCCGCGGCCACGGGGCGGGCGAGCAGCGGCGGGCCCGCCGGCATCCGCCACGTACGGGGCGGCCACCACGTGCTCAGGTGGTTCGCGGGTCGGCGCATCGCTGCCAGGTCCTTCCAGCCGGGGGCTCCGGAGGCTGACTGTCCCCTGTTGGGCGCACGTTAGCCGGGGACCGCGGGGTGCGCATCGTCCCTGTGGGGTACGCGGCCCGGGCAGCCACCCCTGCGGGGGTCCGCCGGGTGCCTCCGGCAGGGGACGCGGCCGAGGCGGCTCCATTCCTAGCGTGGCGAGCACGAACCGCACCGCCCCTGGAGGACCCGTGAACCGCTCACCGGCAAGGTCGCACTGGCATCGCCCACTCATGCTGAACTCCGCTCTGATGTTTGCCGTTTCGCTGCTCTGCACCGTCGCCGCGCTGGTCGACGACCGCCAACTCCTGGGTGATTCGCTCTGGTTCAAACCGATGAAGTTCGGCCTGGCCTTCGGCATCTATGGAGTCACGCTCGCCTGGCTCCTGAGCAGGCTCGACAAGGGGCGTCGGCTGGGCTGGTGGACCGGCGCCGTCATCGCGGTGGCCGGGGTGATCGACGTCTGCGCCGTCGTCTACGCCGCCGCCCACGGCACCTACAGCCACTTCAACGAGAACACCGACGCCGTCGCCCGGAACGTCGGCGCGGCCTTCTCGATCGGTGTCATGCCGCTCCTCCTGGCCACCCTGGTCATCGCGACGCTGGTGCTGCTCCAATCCGGCACCGACCGGGCGCTCACCGTCGCCCTGGGCGCGGGGCTCACGCTCGCTGCCGCCGGCATGGCCGTGGCGGTCTGGCTCAGCACCCTCTCCAGCGAGCCCCGCACCGTCCCGGACGCGGCCGGGAACCCGGTCGTGCTGAGCGGCGGTCACGGGATCGGCGATCCCGACGGGCGGGGGATGCCGCTCACCGGCTGGAGCCTGACCGGCGGAGACCTCCGTGTACCGCACCTCGTCAGCATGCACGCCATCCACGTCCTCCTGCTGCTCATCGCCGTGATGCACCTGTACGGGACCCACTCCCGCCGGCGGCTCGACGACGGGGTCAGGACCCTGATCGTCGGCGCGTTCGCGGGCTGGTACGCGGGGTTGTTCGCCGTCCTCACCTGGCAGGCACGACGCGGCCAGTCCGTGGCGCACCCGGACCGGCAGACGCTGATCGCACTCGCCGCGGTGACGCTACTGACCCTCGCCGTCACCGCCCTGGGCCTCACCCTCACCGCCCGGCGCGCACGGCGGACGCGGCATGCCTGATCCTCCGGCCGGATACGGAAACCTGGCCGGCGGGAGGAGCAGCCCAGCCGGCTTTTGTGAGCATTCGTCAGCCTTCGTGTCCCAGCCGCACGTCCCGCTCGGTGCGCCCGCCGCCCGCGACCTGCAGGACCGCCGCCACCGGCGGATAGCCGGCCGCGATGACCGTGTACTCGCCCGACGGCAGGTCGATGAACCGGAAGGTCCCGTCCGGACCGGTGGTCAGGGTGTCCACCACGATGCCGGCCGCGTCGAGCAGGGTGACCCTGGCATCCTCGACCGGCCTTCCCGCGCCGGCGCGAACCGTGCCGCGCAGGACCGCGCCGCCCGCGAGCTCCACGTCCTGGCGGGTCTCGCGGGAGGCCCGCACGCTCACCGGCACTGCTGCCGGCCGGAACGCCGGCGCGCTCGCGGCCAGGGTGTACTCCCCCGCCACCAGTTCCGAGATGGCGTACGTGCCCTCCTGGCCGGTCCGGGTGGAGGAGATCACTTCGCCCCGGACGTCGGTGAGGGTGATGGCCGCGTCGCGGACCGGGGTGCCGTCGGCCGTGACGACCGTGCCGGCCAGCCGTCCGGCGCCGCCGAGCACCACGTCCAGCTCGACGGGCCGCTCGCCCACGGTCACGCTGACGGCCTGCGGCTGATGGCCGCCGGCCGCCGCGATCAGGACGTACGAACCGGGGCCGCGCACGCTCAGCGCATAGCGTCCGTCGGGTCCGCTGGCGCCCCGGCCGGCTTGATGGCCGCTCACGTCGATCAGGGTCAGGGCTGCGCCGGGGACCGTGCTGCCGTCGGGGTGCCGGACGGTTCCACAGACCGGCAGCCCGCCCGGTTGGGCGGCGTCGGTCGAGGTCCGCGCGGCGGGGACCTCGCCGGGGAGCGGCTGCGGGAGAGCCTCGGAGAGCAGCGAATCGGCTGCGGGGGCGTTGTGGGACACCAGCGGTTTCTCCTTGAGGAAGCAGGCGATGAGCAGGCCGAGGACGAGCACCGGCACGAGGTAGAGGAAGATCCGCGGCATGGCCTCGGCGTAGGCCGCGACGTACGCGTCCCTGACGCTCGGAGGCAGGGAGTGCACCAGCTGCGGGGTGATGGCGGAGGAGGCCGGGAGCCCGGCGCCGACGGGCAGCCGGTCGGCCAGGGCATCGGTCAGCCGGCCGGCGAAGACCGTGCCGAAGACGGCGGCTCCGATGCTGCCGCCCATCTGCCGGAAGTAGTTGTTGGCGCTGGTGGCGGTGCCGAGGTCGGTGGGCCGCACGGAGTTCTGCACGGCGAGGACCAGCACGGGCAGCACCAGCCCGATTCCGATGCCGAGGAGGGCCATCCACATGCTGTACGCGAGCCGGGTGGTGTCCGTCTCGAGCCGGGACAGCAGCCACATGCCGAGGGTGGACAGCGCCCCGCCGAGGACGGGGTACACCTTGTAGCGTCCGGTCCTGCTGATCAGCTGGCCGGAGACGATGGAGGCGACGACGACCCCGCCCATCATCGGCAGCATCAGCAGCCCGGACTCGGTGGCGGTGGCGCCCTCGACCATCTGAAGGTAGGTCGGCAGATAACTCGCGGCGCCGAACAGCGCGATCCCGACGACGGCCCCGACCAGACCGGTGACCGTGAAGACCGGGTCGCGGAACAGCCGCAGCGGGATGATCGGTTCGGCCGCGTGGTGCTCGGCGACCACGAAGAGCAGGGACGTTCCGGCAGCGCCGACGGCGAGTCCCAGGATCATCCGCGAGTCCCACGCGTACTCGGTGCCGCCCCAACTGGTCAGCAGCACCAGGCAGGTCGAGGCCGCGGCGAGGAGTACGGCGCCGATCACGTCGAGCCGGGGCCGGACCGTGGGCTTGGGAAGCTTCAGCACGACGGCGATGACGGCCATGGTGATCAGCCCGAACGGGACGTTGATGTAGAAGCACCACCGCCACGACGCGTGGTCGGTGAAGAACCCGCCGAGCAGCGGTCCGGCGACGGACGCGAGGCCGAAGGCCGCGCCGATCAGCCCCATGAAGCGGCCGCGCTGCCGGGGCGGCACGATGTCCGCGATGATCGCCTGCACACCGATCATGAGCCCGCCGGCGCCGATGCCCTGGACCGCACGGAAGGCGATGAGTTCGTTCATGGTGCGCGACCAGCCCGCGAGCGCGGAGCCGATGATGAAGACCACGATGGCGAATTGGAAGACGCTCTTGCGGCCGAAGAGGTCGCCGAGCTTGCCGTAGAGCGGCAGCCCGATGGTGGAGGTGAGTAGATAGGCCGTGATGGCCCACGACATCCGGTCCAGGCCCTGGAGTTCTCCGACGATCTTCGGCAGTGCCGTGGCGACGATCATCTGCTCCAGCGCGGCGAGCAGCAGCGCCAGCATCAGCCCGAAGAACACCAGCCGGACCCGGCGCGGGCTGAACTCCTCGGCCTGCGGCCCCACGTCGGCGGAGGGCGGCGGCCCGCTCGCGATGTCCCGGCCTCCCGGCTCGGGACGGTTCCTCTTCTCGAAGCGGACCGGAGCCGCCCGCGCGGCGGCCTGCTCGTCCGTCACCAGAGTGATACCGCCCACGTCCTGCTCCCCTCGTTGCCTCAGGCAATCTCGCCTGCGCCGCCCTTTTCTCGCATTCGGCAACAACAGGAGCAAACGCGCGGATTGACGTCCCGGAGCTGCCCGGCGGGCATACGAGCCGGTGGGAGGGGGTGGCGTGAACCATCGGCCGGTACGGAGAACCACCCGAACCGGTGAGGGTCCGGACCGGCCCGTGACCGGGCCCTCGCGTCCCGGACCCGGCCGACCTGCCAAACGCACCCGGCATGCGCACCAGGCCCGCTCCTCGCGCGGATCTCCCGACGCCGCCGCGCTCGTCAGCCGGAATGGGGACTTGCGCGTGTGAACCGGCATGTGGGTGCTGCGGCTACGGCACCTGGAAAGTACGATCAAGCAATGTCTGACATGACCGAAACCACGCCCGGCTGGCTGACCACGGATGAACTCGAAGTGGCCAGGGCCCAGATGCCGATCCTGTACGTGACGGCGGTTCCTGTGCGGGTAGACGAGAGCGGCGAAGTCACGGGGATCGGGCTGCTGCTGCGCATGGGTCCGGACGGAACGGTCAGCCGGACCCTCGTGTCCGGCCGCGTTCTCCACCACGAGCGGGTCCGTGACGCGCTGTTGCGCCATCTGGAGAAGGACCTCGGGCCCGTGGCCCTGCCCCGTGTCCCCGCATCCCTCCAGCCCTTCACCGTCGCCGAGTACTTCCCCACCGCCGGCATCACCGCCTATCACGACCCCCGCCAGCACGCGGTGTCGCTGGCCTACGTAGTCCCGGTGGCGGGCGACTGCCGGCCCCGGCAGGACGCGCTGAACCTCGTCTGGTTCAGTCCCCAGGAGGCCGCCGACCTGGCCGTGCACGACGAGATGCCCGGCGGCCACGGCGTGCTGCTGAAGCAGGCGCTGGCGCACACGGGACACACCTACTGAGAGCCCCGCACCGCGGTCGTGACGGCGTCTCGGCGGGAGAGGCCACGCCTCGACGGCCGGGCGACCCGGCGAGATCCGCGCACCACACTGCGCGGGGCCCGGCAGTCCCTCCGGGCCCTGACGATCTCGACGCGGTGAAGATCGCGGTGGCCCTCCTCGAACTCCGCCGGCTGCCCGGCCCTCCCGCCGGTTGACGTGGATCGGCGGGAGCGGCCCTCACTCCTGGGAGTGTGCGTGGTGTTCCCGCAGGAAGGCGTCGAGGGTGCGGGGCGGGCGGCCGAGGAGGTCGGCGACCGTGGTGGTCGGATGCTCGGGCCGGGTGAGGGCGAGTTACTGGATCTCGGTCACGTGCTCGGCGAGCCAGGCGGGCATGTGGGCGTTGCGGATGCGGCTGTCGCGCAGTTCGTCCGGAGCCAGCTTGACGTAGCGGACCACACTGCCCGTCAGAGCGGCCAGCCGTGCGGCGAGTTCGGGGTACGCGACGGCTTCGGGCCCGGTCAGCGTGCAGGTGCAGCCGGCGATGCCGGGCCTGGTGCCTCCTACGAGCTGGTGACCGGCGACCTGACGGCGGCGCGGAACGGGTGTGCCCGGTGCCCCGTGGGGAAGCTTCTGGTGGAGATCAGCGTCAAGAAGGAAGGCCATGGGAACCCGGACGTTCACCATTCCCCCGGTGCGGACCGGCTTTCGCTGGCGCATCAACCCACACCACTCCGCCGGAATGGACACTGACGCGAATGCGTTGGCATTCGGGCTGTTCAGCGACGACCCGCGGGTGCCGGCCCCGGTGCATGCCGACAACTACACCACGTGGGCGGCACTGTTCTTCCCCGACGTGAACCCCGACCTGCTGGCCCGTTGGTGCCGCTTCAACGCGGTGTACACGGTCATTGAGAACAAGCAGGAGGCCCTGTACGAGACGAGCGGCGCCGGTAGCGCCGAACGGCTATGGGGACCGCGACACTTCCCGCGCTGCTGGAGCGAAACCTTTCCGCGGAGGAATGGGAATCGGCCGAACGGGGGCAACTCGACCGCCTGACCGCACATCACTGCTACCTCGTCAACGACCTGTACTCGCTCACGCTGGGCCCTCACACCAGGAGCCGACGAGTACTGCGACCGCCTGGAGGACATCAGCGCGGGGAACCTGCGCTACCACCAGACTTCGCCACGATTCCACGGGGACGGATTCGAGGGCGTGTTCACCGGCGGGCAACTGCGGCTGGCCGGAGGGCGATCCGGACGGCCGTAGCCGCTCTCGGCGGCGGCAGACCAGCACTCGGGCAGGATGGCCGGGTGCAGACATCGGAGTTGATCGCGCGGGCGGCCGGACTGGCCGATCAGGGCGCCCGGCGGATCCTTGGCATCGCCGGGCCTCCCGGTGCGGGAAAGTCGACCCTGGCGGCGCTGATCGCGGACGCGCTCGGGCCGGAGCGTGCGGTGGTGGTGCCCATGGACGGGTTCCACCTCGCGCGGGGCGAACTGGACAGGCTCGGGCGGGCGCAGCGCAAGGGCGCCCCGGACACGTTCGACAGTGCCGGCTACCTCTGCCTGCTCCGCAGGCTGCGGGAACCCGGCGAACGCACCGTCTACGCACCGGCCTTCGACCGCTCGCTCGAGGAACCGATCGCGGGCAGCATCCCCGTCGACCCGGGCGTGCCCCTGGTGATCACCGAGGGGAACTACCTGCTCCACGACGCGCCGGAATGGGCGCTCGTAAGCTCGCTCCTGGACCAGGCCTGGTACTTGGCCCCCGAGGAGAGCCTGCGCGTGCGGCGCCTCATCGAGCGGCACGTCCGCCACGGCAAGGACCCCGAGTCGGCCCGCGCGTGGGTCGCCCGCTCGGACGATCCCAACGCCCTCCTCGTCGCGCGCGGCCGCCACCGCGCCGACCTCGTGGTCGGCGCCCGCTGACGACCGGGGCGCGCCGCTCTGGCAGGGGCCCGTCTCGGACCCGCGGAGTACGGGTCCGGTCAGCGGCCGGACGTTCGGCCTCCACAGCTGGCAGCGGGGCCGCAAGCAGGTCTGGGGAGGGACAGACGCATTGGCCTGCTCAAGCACCCATAGTGACGGCGCTGAGCGTAGATCGCGCCGACGGCCCAGTCCTGCAAGGGGCAGGGCGAGAAAGCGAGTTGGCGGTTCCGCCCCTGATACTGGTCCTTATGGATCAGGTCGAGGTCGTGGTAGCCCATTCCGAGCGCGCGACCCTGCGTGTCGGGGAGGTGTTCTTGAAGGTGGACGCTGATCAGACGCGCATCGATGTTGAGGTCGAGTCGATGGCGATGGCACCGGTCCCGACCCCGCGGGTCCTGTGGCGCAAGCCGCCCGTGCTTGCCATCACCGCCGTCCCCGGGACGGCGCTCGGCTGCCTGGGCGAGCCCTCGGCCGCGTCGTCGGCGGCGTGGGCCGCGACGGGTACCGCCATCCGGAAGTTGCACGCCGCCCCGTTGCCGCCCCGGCCGGGGCGGGCCGGCCGGGGTACGGACGCGCTGGCAGCGGAGCTTGACGGCGAGTGCGAGTGGCTTGTGGCGAACGGCGTCCTGCCCGCCGACCTGGTCACCCGCAACCGCCAGGTCGCTCAGTCCGCATTCCGGCCTTGGACTCCGGTATTCACGCACGGCGATTTACAGATCACTCACGTGTTCGTGGACGGCGACGAGATCACGGGCATCATCGACTGGTCCGAGGCCGGCCAGGGCGATGCCCTCTACGATCTCGCCACCTTGACACTCGGACACAAGGAACGCCTCGCCGACGTCGTCGCCGGCTACGGCACCGACGTCGACCTGGACGTGATCCGCGCGTGGTGGTCGCTGCGGAGCCTGCTGGCGGTTCGCTGGCTGGTCGAGCACGGCTTCGACCCGTTCGCGCCGGGCTGCGAGGTCGACGTTCTGCGATCCCAGATGTGAGCTGAAGGTCGGCAGTGCCGGAGATGCCGGCCTGCTCGCAGAACACGGAGATCTGCGGCTCCACCCGCTCCCAGGGCAGGAGCATCGACGTCCAGTCACCGAAGTCCTCCGCACCGACCACCGCGACGTCCCCGCAGCGCAGCTCCTCGACCAGGTGGGTGAACACCATGGCCTCGAAATGCCGGCGCACCAGCATCCCCGGACGGTCCTTCGCATACACCGTCTTACGCCACTGCGCCGAGGCGAACGACAGGTCCAACGCTGCCGGCTCCGGGGCTTCGCCACCAGCCAGCGCCGTGGGAGCCACGATCGTGTCCCGGATCAGCTCGCGGGTCAGGTGCTGGTGTGCGAGCGCGTGCCGGAGGGCGTCCAGCACGCTGCGGTCGCGTGAGGTCGGAACGAAGGTGAGCGTTCGAGCGAGCTTGGACATCGTCAGGCGGTCCGGGCGGAAGAACCGCTACACCAGCGGAGTCCAGTTCCCGCCCCGGTACGCGGCCAGCGCCTCGATCTCCGCCAGCTGGGCTTCGAAACCGCCACCGGTCTCCACCACCTCGCGGATGCGCCTGACCGCCAGCGCGTCGCCCAGGCTCACCTGGCCGACCCGGCCGGCGCGCTCATCTACGACGCCCGCTTGCCGTGCCGGGCCATCCGCTTGGACAGCATCACCACGAACTCATCCCGCACCCGCGCCCTGGCCTTCGCCACCGTGCACGCCAGCAGTGCGGTCCGGCGCGGCTCGGCCACATCCAGCATCTCCCCGACCGACAGCACCCTCGCCTGCTCCGCGAACGCGCTGACCTTGGCCGCAGCCACGCCGTCCAACCAGCGGGCGGCGTCGCCGAAGCCATCGACCAGATCGACCAGATCGCCGTGCTGCCGGAACCTCGACCATGTCGCCCGCCGGCCCGGCTCCTTGACCTGGTCGAACGGGCTGCGGCGCTCACCGTCCGGCACCACCAGTAACCCCGCCAGCCGGTCCCGGGCCGGGCCAACCCGCTCGGCAACGCCCGCGCCGACCGGCCCGGATCGCGCCGTCTTCTGGAGAAGATGCGCCAGGACACGCCGGCCTCAGGGAATCGACCCGGAAGGGCAATCGGCTGAAGGTCCGCATCCTGGTGGGCACCGCACCCCTTTACCACTCCACGGTGATCCCATCGTCCTACCGGGACGAGCTGTTCACGCGACTTGGCCCGGGCGACCTCGCTGTCTGCGGCGTGAAGGTCCGCATCATCGTGAGCGATCCACAGGACCGCGGCACGATCGGCAGCGGCGGCTACTCGCAGATCAAGGCGCTCTCCGAGGTGAGCGACGCCCCGCGCGGCCGGGTAACGGCCCTGACCGGTGACGGCGCCCGGGCACGGGCGGCCCTGTGCGAGAACCTCCAGTCGGCGATCTTCCGGACTTCTGACGCGCCTACCTGGGCCGACGGCAAGCCCTACGCCCAGCACCACAAGCTCGTCTCGGTGGACGGCGCGGCCCGCCGCAGGCCGACGACGGGACGAGGCACCCCACACCATATGCCCGGCGTGTCCCGAAACGAATAGATGTTGATCTGATGTAAACAATGATCGGATCGCCCCCGGCGCCTCCCCAAAAGAGGAGATCAGACAATGAGGCCACTGCGCCGCCCCCGCCAGGCCGCTGCCTTGCTCGCCGCACCCGCATGCGCACTCACCTTCGCCGGCATGGCCGCCACCCCCGCCCACGCCGCCACCATCGACGTCACCTGCTCTCCCGCCGCCCTCATCCAGGCCATCACCACCGCCAACAGCACCCCCACCACCTCCGACACCCTCAACCTCGCCCGCGACTGCACCTACACCTACTCGGAGCAGGTCGCCGGCCCCGGCCAGGCCGCGCTCCCCCAGATCACCAGTCCCATCACCATCAACGGGCGCAACGCCACCCTCACCCGCGACAACAAGGCCGACAACGAATTCCGCTTCTTCAACCTCCCCCCGACCACCGGCGCGAACCTGACGCTCCGAGACCTTGCCCTCACCAACGCCAAAGCCGGAGGCGGCGCCCAGGGCGGGGCCATCCAGCTGGGATTCGGCACCGTTGCTTCTCTTACCAACACCCGCCTCACCGGCAACACCTCCAGCAACGGAGGCGGCGCCATCAGCAACAACAACGGAAGCCTCCGCGTCGCGAGTTCGTACTTCAATGGCAACAACACCGAAGCCGGCCACGGCGGCGCCCTCCTGAGCACCGGCACCACGCGCGTGGACCTCAGTGTCTTCACCAACAACTCCACCGGCCCCGTCTCCGGTGGCAACGGCGGGGCGATCTCGCACAGCAGCATCTCTTCGCCCTTCGCCCTGACCGCGAGCATCCTCACCGGCAACGAAGCGCAAGGCCTGGGCGGCGCCATCCATAGCAGCGGTTTCTCCGCGACCATCGCCGACAGCCAGATCCGCCGCAACGACGCCAGAACCGGCGGGGGCATCGCCAACTTCGGCGCGCTCACCATCAACGTCCAAACCAGCATCCGCGGCAACACCGCGAGCTTCTCCGGTGGCGGCATCTACAACTTCGGAACCCTCAACACCCGCAACACCGTCATCGACGGGAACACGGTCACCCAAGGAACCGGCGCCGGAATCCACAACCAGGGCGACGCGACGCTCAACGACTCCCGCGTCACACGCAATACCGCGGCCTACGCCCCCGCCGGCCTCCACAACAACGGCGGAAGCGTCACCCTGAACCACACCACCATCGCGAACAACAACCCCGGCAACTGCGGTCCCTCGAACCCCGCTGTCACCGGCTGCACCCAGTAGGTCATCCCACGGCGGGTCCCCCCGCTCGTACCAGCCCCGACTCGTAGGCCGTGATGACCAGTTGCGCCCTGTCCCGGGCCCCCAGCTTGCCCATGATGCGGCTGACGTGGGTCTTGGCGGTCAGCGGGCTGAGTCCGAGGGCCTCGCCGATCTCGGTGTTGTTGAGTCCGCACGCGACAAGGGTGAGAACCTCGCGCTCGCGTTCGGTGAGGCATTCGGGGCCGGCCCCGGGCGGCGCTGCGGTGGGGCTGCGCAGGAAGCGGGCGATGAGCCGGGAGGTCGGTCCGGGCGAGAGGAGGGCCTCCCCGCCGGCCACCGTGCGGATCGCCTCCAGGAGTTCGGCCGGACGCGTGTCCTTGACCAGGAAGCCGGAGGCCCCGGCGCGCAGGGCCTCGACGATGTTCTCGTCCGTGTCGTAGGTGGTGAGCACGAGCACCTTCACCCCGGCGAGATCCTCGTCCGCGGCGATCAGCCGGGTGGCCTCGATGCCGTCGAGGTCGGGCATGCGGATGTCCATCACCACCAGGTCGGCGCGTTCCTTGCGGGCCAGTTCCACGGCCTCCCGGCCGGTGGCCGCCTGCCCGACGACCGTCATGTCCGGAGACGACTCGAGGAGCATCGCGAACGCGGCCCGTACGAGCGCCTGGTCGTCGGCGAGCAGAACGCGGATGGTCACGGGTTGCCTCCCAGCGGCAGTACGGCACTGACCTCGAAACCCTTGCCGGGAAGTGGCCCCGCGTCCAGCGTTCCGCCCACACTGCGCGCCCGCTCGCGCATGCCTATGAGCCCGAACCCGGGCGCGGCGCCGCCCGTGCCGGTTCCGTCGTCGGTGACGGTGACCCACAGGGAGCCCTCCTCGGCACGCACGCCGACCCGGATGCCGAGGTCCTGCCTGCCTCCGTGGCGTACGGCGTTGGTGAGGGCCTCCTGCACGATCCGGTAGGCGGCCGCGCCGACGGCGGCGGGCGGCACCTCGTCGGTGACCGTCAGGTCCACCTCGGCCCCGGAGACCCGGGCGGCCTCCACGAGACCTACCAGTCCGTGCAGGTCCGGCAGGGGGTCGCGGGCGTCGCGGGTGCCGTGCTCGCGCAGCACCTCCAGGGTGGTGCGCAGTTCACCGCGGGCGGCTCGGCAGGTCTCGGCTATGTCGTCGAGGGACTTGGCGATTGCCTTGCGGTCCAGGCGCTCGGGGTCCGCGTTGAGGACGTGCGCGGCGACGGAGGTCTGCACGCCGATCAGCGTGATGCTGTGCGCGAGCAGGTCGTGCAGGTCTCGGGCGATGCGCAGCCGTTCCTCGGCGACCCGGCGGCGGACCTCCTGCTCGCGTGTGCGTTCGGCGCGCTCGGCGCGCTCGACGACGGCGGCCACGTACTGCCGGTAGAAGCGCAGGGCGATGCCGATGAAGACCACGGCCAACACCCAGCCGGAGATCCGCAGCGCCTCGGCGGCCTGCTTCCTGTTGACGACCATCATGACGCTCAACGCCACGGTCATGGCCGTGCTGGTGGCGAGCAGGGTGTACAGGGGCCGGCAGATGACGGCGACGCTGTACAACACGACGACCGAGACCGGGAAGGGGGCGGCGTGGTTGTTGTCGAGGGCGTGGTACGGCAGGAGCAGGGCGGCCTCCGCGGCCAGCGCCGCCAGCGGGTGGCGCCGCCGCCACACGATCGGCAGCTGCGCCGCGATCAGCAGGAGCCAGCCCAGCGCGTCCGGTCGCCGGGCCGGGTCGGTGACGAGGGCGAGGAGCACGGCCAGGGCGGTGACGGCGAGGGCGAGCAGGACGTCCTGGCGGGTGGCGTGCTGGGCGGTGCGCGGGTCGCGGTTGATCAGCGTCATGATCCGCTCGCCGAGATGGGGTTTGCGTTCTGCTTCGGGCACGTGCTCATCCTCCGTCACATGGGCGCCCGTCCCGCAAGGGAGGGGCGCCCATGGAGATCACGCGGGGTCGGGAAGGTGTCAGACGCGCTCCGGCTCCCGGAGCCGGGCTTCGGGCGACGGCGCCTTGGACATGGGGCCCGGCCACCACACCTTCCGGCCGAGGGCGACGCTGGCGCTGGTGACGAGGTAGGTGCGGACGAGGAAGGTGTCGAGGAGCACACCGACCGCGATGACGAAGCCGAGCTGGACCAGTGAGACGAGGCCCATGTTCATCAGCACCGCGAAGGTGGCTGCGAGGACGAGGCCCGCGGAGGCGATGACACCGCCGGTGGTGCGCAGGGCGGTGAGCGCGGCCGCGGCCGGTTCGGCGCCGCCCAGGGATTCCTCCCGCATGCGGTGCATCAGGAAGATGCCGTAGTCGACGCCGAGGGCCACGAGGAACACGAAGGACAGCAGGCCGAGGGCGGGGTCGGTGCCCTGGAAGCCGAACAGCGGCTCGAACACCAGCCCGCCGATGCCGAGGGAGGCGCCCCAGACCGCGACCACGGCGGCGACCAGCATCAGCGGTCCGACCAGGGAGCGCAGCAGGACGATCAGGATGAGCAGGACGGAGAGGAGGACGATGGGTACGACGACCTTCTGGTCACGGGAGTTGGTCTTCTCCAGGTCGATCTGCTGGGCGCTGGGTCCGCCCACGAGCGAGCCGTCCAGCGTGTCGCGCAGGCTCTTGATCGTGCGGGTCTCCGCATCCGTCTGCGGCAGTGCGGAGGCGATCACGGACACCTCGGTCCAGCCCTCTCCCGTCCGGCCGATACGGGCGGAGGCCACGCCCTCGGTGGAGTTGGCCGCCGCGAGCGTGGCTTCGCGGCGGTCGGCCGGAGTCATGATGGTGATGGGCTGGCTGGAGCTGTCCGGGTAGGCGTCGGCCAGCGTCAGCATGGCGGAGACGGACTCCGGCCGGTCGACGAAGGCGTCCTCCTGCTTGAGGTCGCCGGGCAGGTTCAGGGCGCCGAGGGCGAGCGCCCCGAGCGCGAGGGCGCCGGCGATGAGGACGGTCACCGGGCGGCGTCCGGCGGAGCTGCCCATCGCCGAGAACAGCGAGCGGCGCTCCTTGGGAGTGCTGCCGAAGGCCGGGATGAGCGGCCAGAACACGCGGCGGCCGAGCAGGACCAGGACGGCGGGCAGCAGGCTGAGCATGGCGATCAGCGCGCACAGCACGCCGACGGTGCCGAGGGGGCCCATGGCGCGGTTGGAGTTGAGGTCCGCGGCGAGCAGGCACAGCAGGCCGACGGCGACGGTGCCGGAGGAGGCGATCACGGCGGGCCCGCAGCCGCGCAGGGCGGCCGCCATGGCCTCGTACGGACGCTCGATGCGCCGCAGTTCCTCGCGGTAGCGGGAGACGATGAGCAGGGCGTAGTCGGTGCCGGCACCGAAGGCCAGGATGGTCATGATGCTGGTGCCCGCGCCCGAGATGGAGGTGCCGAAGGCCTGGTTGAGGCCGTAAGCGACGCCCATGGCCAGGTAGTCGGAGATGCCGGCGACGATCAGCGGGATCAGCCACAGCACGGGGCTGCGGTAGATGAGGATCAGCAGGATGGCGACGACGGCAACCGTGGTGTAGAGCAGTGGGCCGGCGAGGGAGTCGTACACCTTTTTGGAGTCGCGGGTGACCGCGCCGGGGCCACCGACCTCGACGGTGAGGCCATCGGCGGAGTGGGCGGTCTCCCTGATGTCGTCGACGAACTTGATGCGCAGTTCGTCGTCGTCACCGGGTTCGTTGCTGCTGACCGGGTACATGAGCGTCGTGCCGTCCTGGGAGGCCACGCCCTGCGGGGTGTCGGTCAGCTCGTGCTCGTCGGCGATCTGCCCGATCTGCCGCTCGGCGGTCGCGCGGTCGGCGGGGGTGAGGGCCCCGTCACGCTGGTAGACGAGGACGAGCTGGGTGCTCTCGCCGCCGGGCAGCCGCTCCTGGAGTTTGGCCACCTGGGTGGAGTCGGCGTTCGCGGGCAGGTAGTCGGTGACGCGGTCCCGTGTGACGTCGGCGAGTTTCCCGGCGAACGGCGCGGCGACCGCGAGCACGGCGACCCACAGCGCGAGCACCAGCCAGGGCAGTGCTCGTCGCTGTCTCTGTGTAAGTCCGGCCCCCATGTTCGGGCCTCCCTCCGGTCCGGATGTCTTGTTGTCCTTCCAAGACTCCCGGCGGGCGAAGGCCGGATCGTCGGGCCTGAGATCGAGTTCGCGGGTACTGCCGTGGGCGGCCCCGGCGAGCGGATTACTCCCACGGGAGTAAGGCGGCATCGGATGTGAGCAGGTCCGGCCGGCTGCGTTCACTCCCGGCGGCCCTGGCTCGGCTTCTGTGAAACCTGCTGTTCCAGGTGGACGCGGCGAGGGGTAGGGAGCGGGTCATGACCGCCCCGGTCCCGGCAGGGCGGCCCCGGCCAACACCGGACCTCGGGATTCGTGGTTCAGTGGCGCAGTGCGTAGTGGATCAAGCGGGAGCCGGCTTTGTCCGCGGCTAGTCCGAGCGCGGCTCCGATCGCCTCGTCCGAGAGCTCGTCGTCCTTCGCGTTGCAGGCGGCGTTTCTGCCCGCTCGTTTCGTGGTGCGCTCCAGGGCGGCCACGGCTCTGAGCGCGGCGAGCGGAGCATCCGTTGCCAGGTGGAGCAGTTGATCCTGGACGCGGTCCAGGAGTGCTGCCAGCTCGGCGGGCAGCGGTACCGTCCGGGACTCGACGTCCACGATGTGCAGGGCCCAGTCGTCCTCGGGGCCGTCGATGACCGGCTCGTACAGGCTCATGGTCTCGACGGTGGTCCAGTCGATCGGGTACGTCCGGCCACCCCGCCAGCCACAGGCACACGCCGCGCGGGCGGCCTTCGCGTGCGGCCGGTTCAGGATCCCGCTGTACGCCCACCACTCACGTGTCTCATGAAAATTCGCGCCGCTCCCGGGATCCAGATACACCGGCCCCGGCTCGCTCCCATCAGCCAGCACCGCCCCCGCCCAGCCCTCGTGCGAAGACCCGAACTCCTCCGGCACCCACCCCATGGCCCCTCCTGCTCCCTGGCCGGCGAAGTCGCCCTCGCGCAGCCTCGCAACGCTCCCGGACACGACGGGCGCGGACGCCATCACGCCCTCGCCCAGCATGCCCAACCGCAAGGGCACCCGCGCAGAAAACACCGAAGATGATCTACCGAATCCATCCACAACGAGGACGGATGCGGCGGATCGGTCGCAACTCGCCGCGGGCGCCTAGTAGTTCCGGTCGCCCGGGCTCTCGTCCAGCCAGGCGCCGATCCTGGGCAGCACGCCGCGTCGGCCGCTCCCGGACGGGTAGCTCGGTGACACGTCGTGCGGCGCGGCCGGCCGGGCCGTGGAGGCGCCGCCGACCTGCCCGTGGCTCCGGCCCGGCGGTCGCCTCGCGGCCGGGTGTCGGTCGACGCCGCCCCTTTCCGAGCCGCGGGCGGCTCAGAACTTCGGGTCCGGGGACTGGGCCGCGCACAGCTCCGCGGCCTCTTCCTGCGTCTCGACGGAGGGAGGGGAACCGTCGAGCGGTTTGCGCGCGGTCTCCTTCATGCAGGCCACGGCGATGATGCCGACCAGCGCCGCCCCCATCGAGTAGTACGCCGGCATCAGGTTCGAGCCGCTCCAGCTGATCAGGGCGGTGACCACCAGCGGGGTCGTCCCGCCGAAGAGCGAGGTCGACAGGTTGTAGCCCACCGACAGGGAGCCGTACCGGACCTGCGTCGGGAACAGGGCGGGCAGGGCGGCGGACATCGTCGCGAGCAGGCAGACGAGCGACAGCCCCAGCGCGAGCATGCCGAGCACGACCGCGGGGACGCCGGCCTGACGGATCAGGAGGAACGCGGGCAGGGAGAGCAGGAAGAACCCCGCCATGCCCGTCATGAGCACCGGCTTGCGGCCGAAACGGTCGGAGAGCTTGCCGACCCGGCTGATCACCAGCATCAGGAAGACCATCATGCCGAGCAGGACGAGCAGGCCGTGCGTCTCGCTGTAGCCCAGCTCGTCGGACAGGTAGGTCGGCAGGTACGACAGCACCAGATAGACGTTGATGTTGTACGCGCCGACCAGGCAGACGCACAGGACGAGCGTCGGCCAGTAGTCGCGGAAGATCCTCGCGAGGTCGCCCTTGGTGGTGGTCTCCACGGCGTCCGCGGCCTCCGTGGCGAGCGCCTTGCCGCCCTCCAGCTTCCGGAAGGCAGGGGTCTCGTCCAGGCGCATCCGCAGGTAGAGGCCGACCAGGCCCAGCGGACCGGCGACCAGGAAGGGGACGCGCCAGCCCCAGGCCTCCATCTGGCCGTCGTCGAGCACGGCGTACAGCGTGGTGACGAGTCCGGCCGCGCCGACGTACCCGGCCAGGGTGCCGAACTCCAGGAAGCTGCCGAAGAACCCGCGGCGCTTGTCGGGCGCGTACTCGGCGATGAAGGTGGAGGCGCCGCCGTACTCACCGCCGGTCGAGAAGCCCTGGACCATGCGGAAGAGGATCAGCAGGGCGGGAGCCCACAGGCCGATCGCCTCGTGCGAGGGGATGAGCCCGATCGCGAACGTGCCCGCCGCCATCATGATCATGGTGAGTGCCAGGACCCGTTTGCGGCCGAGGCGGTCGCCCATCGGGCCGAAGAACATCCCGCCCAGCGGACGTACCAGGAAGGCCACGGCGAAGGTGGCGAACGAGGACAGCAGCTGGGTGGTGTCGTTCCCGGACGGGAAGAAGACGTGTCCGAGGGTGACGGCCAGGTAGGAGTAGATGCCGAAGTCGAACCACTCCATGGCGTTGCCGAGCGAGGCCGCCTTGACGGCGCGCATGACCGTCGCCTCGTCCGTGACGGTGATGTCCGTCCTGCGGAGTCTGGGGTTCCTGCGTTGCCTGATGGCTCGGAAGAGGGTGGGATGGCGCTTCACCGCTTCGGGATCGGCCACCTGCTGGGGATTGGGGGCCACCATGGGCCGGTCCTTTCCTCGAGGGGTGTTCCAGCAGTCCCGTCTGCGCGATCTTCGTGCTCGCAAACGGTCCGGGCGGCCGAGTGCGATGTGGATCACAGGGTTCCGGACCCCCGCGAGCGAGAAGCGCGGGCGAAGCGGTGGCCCGGCCGGCGGACGGGCACAAAAGGGGAGAGCGGGGGTGTCGGCTCGAGTCGGGCGGTAGCGTGGCAACAGCCGACACGAGGAGGGGACATGACCCGACGCAAGAGCGCGGCCGAGGTGTTCGACGCGCTGGGTGAGCGGTACGACGACCTGTTCGGGTCCGTGCCGGAGCAGGTGGAGGCCCTGGACTGGCTCGTGGCGCGACTGCCCGCCGGAGCTCAGGTGCTGGACGTGGGCAGCGGCACCGGCAGGCCCACGGCGGAGGTGCTCGTCCGTGCCGGGCATGCCGTGACAGGGATCGACGTTTCGGCGGCCATGGTGGAGACGGCCCGTGCCCGGGTTCCGGGGGCGCGTTTCGAGCAGGCCGACGTACGCACGTACGCCCCCCGGGCGGTCGGCTTCGACGCCGTGTGCTCCTTCTTCCCGCTCCTGGTCATGGACCAGTCGGACATCGCGGCCGCCCTCGACCGGATGGCGTCCTGGATCGCGCCGGGCGGGTACCTCGTGCTGGCCACGGTCCCGGGAGACATCCGGGAGCTGGACATCGAGTGGATGGGCCATCCGGTGACCGTCAGCAGCCTGTCCGCGGACCAGCACCTGCGGCAGCTGACGGCGGCCGGCCTCGAAGTGCTCCACCACCACACGTCGTCCTTCGTACCCGCGGATCCCCTCGCGGGGCCCGAGGAACACTTCTTCTGCTACGCGACACGACCCGCCTGACCTTCCGACGGCCCGGCCACGCCGGGGACCCGTCCGAAGGACGCGTTGGTGGCGCTCGACGCCTTCCCGGAATTGCCCGCTCAGCGCCGGGAGTTGCTCCGTGAGCGGGCCAGCAGGGCCTGGCCGGTCCCCGCGCGACCTGGAGCGTCACTACCTGCCGATGGCCAACGGCGGCGCCCAGGACAACCTGGCGATCGGCGACAACCTGTACGTCAACCAGAGCGCCGGCCACAACGACCCCGGCAACCTGTGGCGTTACAGGCGGAGCAAGGGCGTACTGGTGTCCAGCCGAAGACCTCTTACTACGAACGTGGCGCGCAGCGGCCGTGGTCGGTCTCCGAGCCCTACGGTCCGGCGGTGAACGCCGATGCCATCGACGACGACGAGCCGGCACCCTGCCTGGGCCTCGTGTGCGAGCGCGTTCTCCACGCGCACAGCAAGGCTCGGTTGGACGCTCCGTAGTCCGACCCGGCGAGCCGCCCGAATGGGTGGATTAGCCCCGGAACCATGCGTGGACCGGCGCCGCACACCGCACCGTTCAGGGACGTGGAGACCGCGCAGGGGGATGCGGTCGGGGCCGGAAGCGGGGGCGCCGGATGGGCGTGGGACGACCTGAGGGACAGCGGCGGGCTTCGTTGCGGGACCGGGCCGGCTACCGGTTCGACCGGACGCTGGCCCGCAGCACCGGCACCCTGATGGGCTGGCTGGTGATCACCTGCCTGGCCGTCGTCGTCCCCGTGAGCACCCTGCTCGTGTGGACGGACCCCGGGTCCCCGCGCTCGCTGTCGGGCCGGTTGACCGCTGCTTGGCGGACCAGCGCCGAGACCCTGCGCTTGGGCGCCGTGACCGGAACACCGCTGAGCATGACGCTCGCGGCCCTGCTCGGGCTGGTGGCCCTGCTGTGCGTGTCGACCCTGGTCGGGGTGATCACCACGGGGCTGGCCGACCGGATGGCCGAGCTGAGCTGGGGGCGGTCGACCGTTCTGGAAGAGGGCCACATCGTGGTGCTCGGATGGTCGGACCAGGCGGGCACGGTGGTGAGCGAGCTGGCCGCCGCTCAGGCCCCGGGCCGGCCGAGGGCCATCGTGCTGCTCGCCGACCGGGACAAGGCCGAGATGGAGCGGGCGCTCGCCGCTCGTACGGGCCCGGGCCGCGGACGACCGCGTGTGATCTGCCGTAGCGGTCCCGCGAGCGATCCCGGTGTGCTCACCCTGGTCAGCCCGCGGACGGCGAGCACGGTCCTGGTGCTGGCCTCGGAGGAACCGGCCGCCGACGCGGAGGTTCTGCGGATCCTGCTGGCGCTGCGAGCGGTCCTCGGTACGGCGGCGGAGGGGCCGCCGGTGCTGGCCGCGGTGCGCGAAGACAGGTACCACGCACCGGCGCGGCTCGCCGTCGGCCCGCGCGGAACGGTCCTGCGGACCGACACCGTCACGGCCCGGCTGATCGCCCAGTGCGTGGGCCGCCCCGGCCTCTCCCTCGTCCTGCGGGACCTGCTCGACTTCGCCGGATCCGAGTTCCACGTCGTCGATGCGACCCCCTTCCACGGCGGCCCCTTCGGCGCCGCGCTGCTGGGCTACGCGGACTCCTGCGTCATCGGGCTGCTCACGGCGGACGCCCGTACGGTGCTGAACCCGCCGGCGGACACCCCTGTCGAACCGGGCAGCCGCTTGATCGTCCTCTCCCGCGACGAGGACTCGGCGCGACCTGAGGACTGCGAGCACCTCGTCGATCCATCGGCGGTCAGTACGGCCGTGCCCCCGCCCGAGAAGGCCTCGCGGCTGCTCCTGCTCGGGTGGAACCGCCGGGCGCCCCTCGTGGTCGGACAGCTCCGCCGGATGGCCCGGCCCGGTTCCGTGCTCGACGTGGTCACGGACCTCACCGTGCCCGGACCGCGGGCATCGGAGCCGCCCGCGGCAACGGATCCGGGGCCGGGGCGCGAGCCGGGACCGGGGCGCGAGCCGGGGCGCGATGCGGCGGCTTCGCCTCCACTCACCGTACGCTTCCGGTCCGCGCCCTTGTCCCACCCCGAGACCCTGCTGGGTCTCGACCTCTCCGGCTACGACGGACTGGTCGTCCTCGGCCCCGAACCGGGCGAGGGGCCCGACCGTCCCGACGACTGGACGCTCGTCACGCTGCTGGGACTGCGTCTTCTGGAAGAGAGCACCGCCCGGAAGCTCCGCGTGGTCACCGAACTCACAGACGACCGCAACCGGCCCCTGGCGCCGGTCGATCCCGGCTCCGACGTCATCGTCAGCGGCAACCTGACCGGACTGCTCATGGCGCAGATCACCCAGAACCGGCACCTCGCACCCGTGTTCGGCGAGCTGTTCTCCGCCGACGGCAGCACGGTGCGACTGTGCCCTGCGGGGACCTACGTACGCCCGGGCAGCGAGGCGAGCTTCGCCACCGTCGTCGCCGCGGCCCGCGCACGGGGGGAATGCGCCATCGGGTACCGGCTGCACGAGCGGCGTGCCCTGTCGCCGGATCACGGCCTCCGGCTGAACCCGCACAAGGCCGCACGCCACCGCTGGAGCTCCGAGGACGAGGTGATCGTGGTGTCGGCCGACCCCGCCGGGCGCACCGGTCCCACGGCCGACCGGACTCGACCCGTGTCGGCCGGGTAGGAGCCGTGTCGGCCGAGTAGGAGCCGGGCGCCCTCCTCCTGATCGTCTTCGGCAGCTTCGGGAGGGCCGGCTCGACCTCAGGTCCTTCCTGATCCCGCTGGGGATCGTGGCCTTCGTGGCGTACTCCTACCTCGACACCATCCCCACCGCCGGCAACGACCTGGTACTGATCACGGTCCTGGTCGCCGTGGGCGCCGCGCTCGGCATCGCGGGGGGGCGTCTACACCCGGGTCCGTACCGTCGGGGAGCACGTCCTGATCAAGGCCGGTGCGGTGGCGGCGGCCCTGTGGGTCGTGGGCATGGGAGCGCGGATGGGCTTCCAGCTGTGGGTCGAACACGGCGGCGCCGCCGATGTCGCCCGGTTCAGCGCCGCGCACCAGATCACCAGCGACAAGGCCTGGGTGGCGGCGTTCGTCCTGATGGCCCTCACCGAGGTGGTCACACGGCTGGCGACGATCTTCATCCGGAGCCTCCGCCACACGGCGGCCCGCCCCGCGCCCGTGCTCGACCGTGCGGTGTGACCGTGCAGTCTGATGGACCTGCGGATGCCGGTCATGGACGGGACCGAGACGACCCGCCGGTTGTGCGAGCAGTACCCGCAGGTGGCGGTGGTCGTGCTCACCACCTTCGCCGATGAGGACTCGATCCTGGGCGCACTGGGCGCGGGGGCCCGCGGCTACCTGACGAAGAACGCGGGACGCAAGGACATCACCCGCGCCATCCGGGCCGCCGCCGCGGGTCAGTCCGTACTCGACCGCGAGGTACAGGACCGGCTGCTCGCCACCGTCAGGAACACGGGCACGGCCACGGCCACGGCCACGGCCACGACCTCGACCACGACCGCCAATGGCCCCGTGCCCGGATCAGACCTGCCCGAGGACCTCACGCGCCGCGAACGCGAAGTCCTCGCGCTGATCGGCCAGGGCCTGCCCAACCGGGAAATCGCCGAGAAGCTCTTCATCAGCGAGGCCACCCTGAAGACCCACATCAACAACCTGTTCGCCAAGGCCGGCATCCCGGACCGGGCGGCCGCCGTCCGGCGGGCCATCGAAGCGGGCCTGGCCTGACACGATCCGCCCGGGCTGCGGCAAGGGTGCGGCGCCGGTGGGTCAGCCGGTTTCCAGGGCCTTCTTGAGGTTGCGCAGGGTCGTGGCGATGTTCCGGCGCTGGAAGTCGGCGAAGACGCTTCCGCGCGTCGCGACCCGGTCGAAGGCGTTCGCCACGAAGTCCGGCCACGACCGGCGGTCGTCGGTCCACGTCTCGGTGACCAGGGTTCCCTCCGGTACGGCCTCGAAGCGGTACTCCCAGGTGGCGATGGGACCCGGCAGCCGCGGCCGCGTGACACCGATGGCATGCACCCGGAACCGGAACAGCGTGTCCCGCTCGAGCGCCGTCACGGTGCACCGGGTGGTCCAGCGGAAGGCTCCGCGCTTGTTGCGGCCGTCGAAGACCATCCCGACGCCGGGTTCGCGGGCACCGCCGTGCACGGTGGCACCGAGGTTCTCCGGGCTCCACTCCCCCATCCGTGCGGGATCGGACACGCGCCGGTAGACCTCTGCGGGACGGGCACGGACGACGATGCTGTCGGACACCGTCAGCGTACGAGGCATGGTTCCCCCTTCACAGGACCGGATGCTACCGCTCCGGCTCACCCGAGACTACCCCGCGGTAACTTCATGTCGGTCCGTCCCGCGGAAGGTCAGTTCGCGAGGTCTCCAGCAGGGCCCAGGTACGCAGCCGGTCGGCGTCTCCGGCGAGGTCGGTTCCCGGGAACACCACTTCCGTCGCCCCGGCGTCCCGGTAGCGCCGGACCTCGGCGGCAACCGTCTTCTCGTCACCGATGACGGCCACATCGGATGCCCGTCGGCCGCAGGACAGTTCCACGATCCTGGCGTAGGAGGGGATCTGTTACGTAGGAGGCGAGCTGTTCGGTGGCCTTCTCGCGCACGGACTCCACGTCGTCGGTGACCACGCCGTGGACGAGTGCCACGGTGCGGGGTGCGGGCCGCCCGGCGGCCTCGGCCGCCGCGGTGGCGGCCGGGACGATGTGCTCGGCCAGGGCGCGCGGCCCGGCGAGGTAGGGCATTACGCCGTCGGCCGGCTCTCCGGTGACGCGCCGGAGGGGTGTGCGGCCCAGCGTGCGGGCCACGGTGCGCTGGAGGGTGCGTTCGCTGACGCCGAGGGCGCGCGGCCTGGGCGACGGACAGGGGCTCGGAGATCCGGGAGCGCACCCATGGTTCGAAGGCGGCGACCAGCGGGTCCTGACGGGCGAGGGACCTGGGGATCGTGTACGCGGCCCGCGAGGCCCGGTCGTCCACCACGAGGTAGCGCTGGACGAGGTCGGCCAGGTTCTGGCTGCGGTCCCCGACGATCGTCAGCGCCAGGTCGATGTGGCTGAACCCGGCGCCCGCCAAGGAGGCGAGCGGGGTGCCCCGTTTCCGCGCCTGGGCAAGGCCCCTGGGGCGGTGCGGTGGCCGTGGGAGGCCACGGTGTCCACGAGCGCGTCGGGCCCGCGTTCCTTGAGGGCGGGCAGCACCAGCAGTTCGGCGTCCTCCGCTTCCGTCAGCGGCTCGGCGGGAACCCGGTGTCCGAGGCCGCTGCGCACGCTCCGCCGTACGCCGGCCGTGTGGACGTCGAAGGCGGTCGGCCGGGCCCCGGCCACCTGCCCGCGCAGGGCGTTGGCACGGCGCGGCCGAACCGGCGGCAGGGCTCGTTCCCGGGAATTCACGTGCGGAGCGAGCCCTGTTGCGCCTCCCGCCACGTGCTGCTCCTGCACTGGACGGACGCACCATCTCACCTTCAGGGAGAGCCGTATGCGTCAGCCGCCGCACGCCGCCGTGTCGTCCGTCGCCGTCCTCGCCGTCTGCGCGCTCGCCGCACTCGGCGCGGCACCGGCAACCGGAGCAGCCGGACGACCGAACCCGGCCCCGGCCCCGAGCCCGGTGGAGGCCGCCGCTCCCGAACCCAGCACGCTCCCGTTCCCCGAGTCCCGGCGGTCCACCGTGATCGCCCCCGGGGTCACCCAGACGTCGATCGTCCTCGGCCGGACGGACGCCGACGACGTCTGGACCGTCCACGTGAACCAGCCCACGACCGCCGACGGCCCCTACAGCCGGGCCACCGCCGCCCTCGGCCCCGAGGAGCGCGCCGAACGGGTGGCCGCGGCCCTGCGGGCCAAGGGCCTCGAACCCCGGGTGGAACGGGTCCTCGTACCCGCCTTCGCGGACCGCCCGGCCGGCACCCTGGGCTGGACCGTGCGGATCGGCCGGTACGCCGACCAGGGCGCGGCGGCATCCGCGCTCGCCCAGGTCCGGGCGGCCGGATTCGCCGGGGACACCCGGTACACGGCGCAGGACGGCACGGACGCGGACGCCCTCCAGCGGGTGTTCGTACTGCGGGTGGACTTCAAGCGGTTCACCGGGCGGCTGGCCAGTGACTTCGGGCCGAGCATCGACGTCCACGAGAAGCTGCCCGACCTGGCGGCCGCCGCCGGGGCGCTCGCGGGGATCAACGCCCAGTGGTTCGCGGCCGGCGCGCCGCTCGGCCTGTACGTCAAGAACGGCCGGCTGCTGAGCTCGGCGACCCAGGGCCGCGGGGGCTTCAGGATCACGAACGGCGGGCGGCAACTGGACGTCGACACGTACACCGCGCGGATCACGGTCGACGCGGGCGGCTCCACGAGGGAGATCGACGGCGTCAACCGGATCCCCGGCGAGATCTGGAACTGCGGCGGCGTCGGCGGAGACCGGCCCACCCAGCACCCGCGGCACGACTTCAAGTGCACCGACGAGAGCGAGCTCGTCCGCTTCACCCCCGAGTGGAACACCCCGCCCACCGGAGCGGGCGCCGAGGTGGTCCTGGACCGCGACGACCGGGTGACGGCGGTGCACCGCACGCGCGGGGCCAAGCCTCCCGCGGGCGGCTCCACCCTCCAGGCGATCGGGGAGAGCGCCGCTTGGCTGGTCGCGCATGCGCGCACCGGAGCCCGGCTGGGAATCACCCAGCGCGTCCTGGACGGCGCCGGACTCGAGGTCCCCCTCACCCCGGACACCACGATCCTCCAGGTGGGCCCGACGCTGGTCCGGGACGGGCGGATCGCCGTGAACGCCCTCGCCGACGGCATCATCCGTGAGGGGGACGACCAGACCTTCACCTACAACTGGGTGGTCCGCGGCAACCCGCGCTCCATGCTCGGCGTCGACGCCCAGGGCCGGCTGCTGCTGGTCGTCGTGGACGGGCGCCGGGCCGGATGGAGCGAAGGCCTGGGCGTGGCCGCGGCAGCGAAACTGATGAAGTCCCTGGGTGCCCGGGAGGCACTGAACCTCGACGGCGGAGGATCGAGCGTGATGGTCACCGCGGGGTCGGGCATCCTCAACCGCCCCTCGGACCCCACGGGTCCGCGGTCGCTCGGCAACGTCCTGCTCCTGCACGGCGCGTCGCCCGGCCGCTGACGCCGGGCCGACGCGGGCCGGAGGCCGTTCCCCCGTACGTGAGGGAGCGGCCCTTCCGCGTGCCGGGGTCCGCACCATCGAGCGCCCCTTCGTGGGGCCGAGCGGTTCGGCGGCAGTCCGCGGCCGACAGGTGCGTCACCGGGCCCCTCCCGCCCGCCCGGCCGGGGCCGGAGACGGTGGGGCGGCCTCGGAGGCGTCGTAGGAGGAGGCGAAGGTGAAGGCGCGCGGGGACGGCCCGTGGGTCCGTAGGTCCGAGAGCCGCTCCAGGGCTTCCTCCACGGTCGGGATGTGTCCGGCGGGGATCCACCAGAGGACCAGGTGCGCCGCCACGTGCCGCTGGAACCATTCGCGGCGCCGGCGCATCGCTTCCAGGTGCCCGCTGCGGTAGGCGAAGTCCCACAGGGCTTCCTGGGACTCCCACACCGTCAGGTTGACGATGACGTTCTCCCCGGCGGGGCGCAGGGCGGTGGCGTCGGCGTCCCCCTCCCCCACCAGCCTCCACACGAAGCCGGGCGCACCGTCGGCGGCGGCGTTGACCGAATCGAGCATCTCGACGAACGGCGCCAGGCGCGGGTCGTCGAGGGGGTGGAGGAGGGTGGAGACGTTCAGCTGGGCAAGACGGTGAGGCTGCGGGAGAGGGGGGACGGCCGGATGTGTGGATGCGGTCATGGCCTCATCCCAACACGTCCGGGTTTTCTATGTCAATGTTCATTGTTTTTAGAAGTTTCCAGCACCACACAGCATTGACCGGGGCGGGCGTCCATACGGGCACGGACGGGACCGTCCGCGCCGAGCATCCCCTCCAGCAGGGCGAGGTTCATGCCGCAGACCAGCGGCGGGAAACGTTCGGCGACGGCATGGAAGGGGCAGTTGCGCATGCGGACGATCCGGGCGGCCGAGTCGGTGGCACCGGCGGGTCCGGTCGCTCCGGTCGCTCCGGTCGCTCCGGTCGCTCCGGTCGCTCCGGGGCCACCCTCCGGCCCCTCAGCGGCTTCCAGGTGAGGTTCGTAGCCGCGGGCGGTCAGCATCTCCACCGCCTCTTCGAGGCCGCCGCAGGGCGCCGCCGAGCCGCGCAGTTCCGCGCCCCGGCGACGCGCGGCGGCGCGGAGTCCGGCGTCGAGACCGGCCTCCTCGGCGGCCTCGGCGAGCAGGTCGGCGGCGGTGCGGTAGTCGCGGGCGGGCAGCGACACCCCCCACTCGGTCCGCGTCCGCGTGTACACCTTGGCCGGACGGCCGGCGCCCGGGCCCGAGCGACCCGTGAGGCGGCGGCTGCCGCTCTCCAGGAGGCCGACCTCGGTCAGCTTGTCCAGATGGTGCGCGGCGAGCGTCCTCGTCACCCCGGCCGCCTCAGCGGCCTCGTTGCGGCCCACCTCCCGGTCCTGCGCCGCCACGTACTCGTACAGGCGGCGCCGGACGGGGTCCTGCAACGCCGCGATCACATCGATGTCCTCCACCCCGCCAGTCTAGAAACAACGCGGGTTGGAGATAGAGAGGGAGGGCCGCCGACCGCCCCACGGAGGCTTCTACGAGCCGGCGATCGAGGTGGGGCCCGTGACGACGCGAGGCTGCAGCGGGTCCCGACGGCGACTCCTGAGCTCCGACGGCGGGCGGCCTGTGCGTGCGCGTCAGGGCGTCCGCCGTTCGGCCAGGGCCTTCGCCGCGCACTCCAGCGCGGGGCCCAGCTCGCTTCCCCAGCCGTCGGTGGTGCGGCCCTCGTGTACGGAGGTTCCCGCCGAGGCAGGCACCACGAAGAAGCCGTCCTCCTGCAGGGTGCGCAGGTTGCGCCGGACGGTCGGGCGCCGCAGTGCGGTGGCCGGGACCGAAGGGCCGATGATCACGGGTGCCTCCGTGTTCATGACCGTGGTCAGGGCCAGGTCGTCGGCGATGCCCGCCGCACACTTCCCGATGAAGTTGACGGTGGCCGGCAGTACCAGGACCAGGTCGGCCCATTCGGCCAGCTCCTGGTGCGGTACCCGGCCCTGTTCCGTGTCCCACTCCGGCCCGCTGACCGGTGCCTGGGTCGCGGCGGCCAGCGCACGCCGGGACACCAGGAGATCGGCGGACGCCGTCAGGCAGGCCCGTACCGACCAGCCGCAGGTAACCCGCATCCACATCGCCCAGGTCGGCATCTTCACCACGTCGAAGGCGCCCGTGCCCACCATGAGGATCCGCCCCCGGGGCAGGGCGAGGAGATCGCGGAGCGGGTTGGTGTCAGAGCTCATGACGGGTCTCCTCCTACGGGGCGGGGGCGGGGCGGGGCGCGGGGCCCGGCGCGGATGTGTGTGCGCGGGCTCAGGACAGGAGCAGTACGCGGTCCCAGTGCGGGCCGTCCCCGGATGCTCCCGATCCCACGGGGTCGCCGGGCAGCATCGAGAGGAGCGCCGCGGCGACCCCCGACGCCCCTTCGAGGAGGCCGCCGTTGTCCACGGCGCGCAGGGGCTGCGTACGGTCCCAGCCCCGGTCGGACCGTACGGGCGACAGGTGGCGGAAACCGAAAGGTGTTTCCGGGTCCGCCAGGGCGGCCAGCTCCTCGGCGAGCGGTGCGGTCCGCTCCAGGAGTTCCCGGTCCCCGGTCAGCCGGCCCAGCCGCCACGAGCCCTGCAGAAAACCGGCCCGGCCGTGGCAGAGGGTGGGGCCCTTCAGGTGGTGTCCGGTCGCGGGGCGGCGCAGCAGCGCGCGGGCGCCTTCGAGGACGAGCCGGTGCCAGTCCGCCTCTCCGGTGAGCCGCGCGGCCCGGGCGAGCGCGTTCGCGATGCCGACCGCTCCGTAGCACCAGGCCCCGCCCGAGGCCGCGGCGGCGTGATCGGAGGGGGGTGTGCCGCCGCCGGCGCCCCGTACGATCTCGTCGTCGAAGGCCAGCCGCGGCTCCCAGTAGGGCCCGTCCGCGTCGCGGTCGGTCCGGTCGGCGAGCCAGCGTCCCATCCGGTGGACGGCGGCGAGCTGGCCGTCCACCGTGACCCCTGCTTCGGCGCACAGGACGAGCAGCGTCAGTGGTCCCGCGATGCCGTGGGCCAGACCGAGGTTGAAGTCGCCGCGGGGGAAAAGCTCCTGGTCCGCGCGGGTGGCCTGCAGCGAGCCGGGCACCCACCAGCCGGGGACCCGGTGGCCGTCGACCGTCACCGGGCGGGACAGGGCGGTGAGACGGGTGAGGGCGGCCCGCAGCGCCGGTTCGGCCGCGGCCCGCTCCTGGGGGTCGCCGTCGACCACCGCGCCGAGCAGCAGCCGGCCGGTGCCGGCCGCGCCGGAGATGACGTCGTACGCCGTCCAGTCCACCCCCGCGCCGGGGGGCGGCGCGGAGGCGATCTTGGCCATGAGTTCCGCCGCGACGTGTTCGGTCAGCTGGTGGCGCAGCCGCGGATAGTGCCCGCCGAGCCGTGCACAGGCCTGCGCGGCCGCCAGTACCGCGGCGGGACCGTAGTGGAGCCCCGCGCTGGCGGTCCCGTTCAGGGCCCGCGCGGCCACCGACAGGTGGGCGTGGGCGGCCGGCAGGCGGCCCGGATCGCGTCCGGCGAGTTCCGCGAGGAACAGCGCGGCTCCGGCGCTCCCTTCGAGGGACACCGCGTCCCCGCGCTCGCCGGGGTGCCGGACCATCGTCCCGGGGTCGGCGAGTGCGTCCGCCACCCGTGTGACGGCGGACTCGAGCAGGCTGGTGGCCGTGGTCACCGGTGGTGCCTCCTTCGGTCGGCGTTGCCGGTCATACAGGCTCGGGCAGCGGCGTAGGCCCGCCGTTCTGCGTCCCGGTCGGGGCCGAGGAGGCGGTTGCAGGTCATGTGGAGGAGGCTCGCCAGCACACGGGGCAGTGGCGACCAGCTCTCGTCGGCGTCGGCGATCTCGTCGAGGACCGCCCGGTACTCGCGCAGCCGGGCGGCCTGGTCGGTCAGGGCGGCGAGCACCTCTCGGCCGGCCGGGCTCCCTTCGAGGACGGGCCACCCGCCGACCGGGTCGATCAGGCGCAGCCACTGCGCCCGGTCGGCCCGGAAACCCGGTGGGAGGTCGTGGCCGGCCGCACCCGCGGCGAGCCAGGCGGCCCCCGACTCCCCCGGCCCGTACCGGTCCTGTGCGGTCGGGCCGGTGCCGGTACCCGTTCCGGCAGCGGTGCCGGAACCGCTGCCGGAGCCGGCTCTGGTGCCGGGGCCGGTACCGGGGCCGGTGCCGGGGCCGGTGCCGGGGCTGGGGGCGGGCACCGGGCCGAAGGCCTGGGCCATCGAGGCCACCGACATCGCGGCGAGGGTCTCCGGGTCCCAGCGGAGCCCTCCGGCCTCCTGGGCCCGGGCCGCCCGCGCCACGGTGAGGGCCAGGCGGCTGTCGGCGGCGAAGAACCGTTCCGCTGCCGGCTGGGCCCGCGGTCCTCCGTACCGCTCCCACTCGGGCTCGTACGCGTCGAGCACGCACCGCCCGATCAGGCCCTCGGCGGTCCATTCGAGGACCGCCGCGCGCAGGGCGGGCAGCAGCCGCTCCCACAGGGGCCCGGCCGGCCCGTGGAAGCGCAGCCGGAGATGGTCCTCCTCGCCCCGGTAGCGGATGAAGAACCACCGGTCCACGAGCTCCCCGTGCTCGGCGGACAGATCGGCGAGGAAGGGGGTGAGCCGCTCGCGGAGGAACGCGGGGACGTGCCGTTCGGGGAGGTAGAGCTTGGCGTACAGCCACTCGCCGCCGATCTCCGCTGACCGCCGTCCCGTGGTGCGCACCGGACCCGCGGGGCGGGCCGCGAGCGGCGCCGCGGACGCTTCGGCGCCGGTGAAGGCCAGGGCCAGTTCGGCCTGCCGGGGCAGGCCGTCCGGGCCCCGGAGCCAGCCACCGGGATGTTCCCCGCCGCCGGGGACCTCCGTGGCGAGGGGGTCGGTGTCCTTGGTGAGCGCGTCCCGGAGCACCTCCAGGTGCCAGGGGTCGGTCAGGTCGAGGGGCAGCCGGTGATCGAGCCGGCTCAGTACGATCCGCTGCGGCGCGCCCCAGTGCTCCCGCCACTCGGTCACCGCGGCGGTCCACTCGGCCGGTCCGCGGGCGGCGTGTTCCCGCAGCTCGTCGAGGCGCCAGGTCGCGGGGGAAAGGATCGTGCGGCCGTAGCGGACGCGCGGCAGGTAGGGAGCGCTCTTGACCGGGCCCCAGTCCCAGGGGGTGCACATGCGGGTCCCGTCCCGGCCCAGTTCCAGCAGGAACCGGGCGGCGTTGGGCGCCTGGCCGCGCAGGTCGAGGGCGTGCGAGGTGTGCGGGAGCAGCCTCAGGCCGGTGGGCAGGTGGACCGGGTAGAGGTGGTCGGCGTTCCCCGCGACACCGATCTCGTCGAGCCGTACGGCGGTCGCGGCCGGGTTCGGCGGCAGCCCCACGGCCACCTGGTGTCCGGCCGTGCGCGGGCTGTTGGCGATGTTCAGGGCCCGTGCGGTACGCGGTTGGAACGCGACGGTGAGGTGCGCGGCCCCGGGTACGTCCCGGTGTACGGCGGCGGCCAGTTCCTCGGTGATGCCCCCGGTGAGCCCCGCGAACCGGCCGAATGTCGCCCCGGCTTCGGCGGGGGCCGGCCCCGGTCCGGCGACGAGCAGGAAGTCGCCGCGGTCGAGGGCCTCCTCGGAGTCCGCGACGAGGGTGCAGAACACCTCGCAGGACCTGGGCAGCCCGGCGCGGTCCGGCTCGCCGCGGGTGAGCCGCTCCACGAGGTCGTCGTCCAGGACCACCTCGCGGGCCCCGTCCCGGACCGCCGCGGCGGCCAGCCGACCGAGCAGCAGATCCCGGGTCCGCTCCGCCGGAGCGTGCGGTTCCTCGGTCCGCGAGGAGGCCGGCCACTCGTAACCCGCGGGAGCGCCCAGTCCGACCGTGTCGTCGAGCAGCTCGAGGACCGGGACGACCCGGTCGGCGCCGTAGCGCTCGATGAACTCCCGGTGGTACGAGCGAAGGGACGGCATCCCGGGGCCGGGCGGCGACAACCTCCACAGGACGTCCATCGAGCGGGCCGCCTCGTCGGCCACGGACTGCGGCAGCCGCACATCGGCGCCGAGCGCCAGATCCACGTGGACGAGCCGGTCGTCCTCCCGCACCGCTCCAAGCCCGCGCAGTGCGGCTTCGAGGTCGGCGAGCGCCGCGCGGCGCTCGCCGGGAACGGCCGCGTCGAACCGGTCCCGGGCCGCGGCCGCTTCCCGTAGCCCGGTCAGCACCGGGAACGGTGCGCCGACGGAGTCCCGGGCGTCGGCGAGCACCCCGATGAGGTGGGTCAGCGGATCGCTGCCGTCGAGTACCGGCCGCATGTTCGTGACGAGGAATTCCTGTCGCACCAGTGTGGCCAGGAGTCCGGCGACGGCTCCGGGCGGGGCGGGGCTTCGCTTCGAGCGGCTGGGTCAGCCGGTGACCGTGGCCGTCGCGCGGGTGGTCGCGCGGGTGGCCGCGGTGCCGGTCAGGTGGCCGGTCCGGTAGGCCGTCACCTTCACGGTGATGTGGCCGTTCCCGTCAGGGCCGGGGCCTTCGTCGCCTTGGGTGCGACTCCCTTGACGAGCGCGGCGGCGCTGGTGGCCTTCACCGTCGGGTGTCCGGCCTTGCGGGCCGTCACGACCACGGTGAGCTGCTTGCCCTGGAGCGCGGAGGGGGCTTCTTCCTCGTGCGCGCGGGAAGCCTCAGCAGGTGAGGGTGACCTCGTGGACCACGGGACTGGCCGCGCGGGGGTACGCGGCCACGCCGAAGGTGCCGCGGACGGTCGAACCGCACGTCGCGGCGGCGGCGGCGGGGGCCCGTACCTCGATGGTGGCGGCGGTGAACAGGACCGGCTTGACCTGGGTCTGCGGTGCGGCGGCTCCGACGACCTCCACGGACAGGGTGGTGAGCAGCTCCTTGGCCACGGGCTGCGGGCTGCCCGGGGAGGGCGGGCCGGCCAGTGCGACCTTCCCGTAGAACGTGACGGACGTACCGGTGACCTCCGCGCACACCCGGGTGGCCAGACCCGCCTGCAGGCCGGAGGCGCCGCAGGAAGTGACCGTCTCGGTCGTGTCCGCCGACGGGGCGGCGGCGGCCGGGGTGATCGTGCAGACGACCAGACCCATCGCACTGGCTGCGAGCAGGGCTAAGCGGTTCATCGTGGTTCGCTCTCCTTGTGTGGAGCACCGTCCGGGGATCCGGCCAGGGCTTATGTCATGTGATATTTCACATGACATTGAAACGGAAGATGTTCACGATCTGAACTGCGCCGGGCGGCATCACGAAACGTCGAGGCCAGTGACCGTTCGGAGCACGCCGCTACTGTGTGCCTGTCGTCGTCCGGGGTGATCCCCCGGTCTGCATGAGGGGTGGGAAAGTGAAAAAGACCCTGTTCGAAGAGGTGTTCCACAGGAGAGCGCATCCGGCGCTGCGCCTGCTGGGCAACCTGGTGGCCTGTGCGTTCCAGATCGTCTTTGTGGTCGCCGTGATCACGCAATTCCACAGCGCCTGGCGGTGGCTCGTCGTCCCGCTGGGGCTCTGGGGGATGCTGGGAGACGGCCGGGGCGCGGCCCTGGCGGTGCGGGACCTTCGCCGGCGCGAGCCCGCACCGGCGCCGGAGTGAGCCGTTCCCGGCGGCAGACCCGCCGCCGGGATCCGCTCGTCCCGGCGTGCCGCCGCGGACGGCGTGGCCAGCGTCACCCTCGAGCTTCCCGGAGCCGAACTCTCGGCAGGGGCATGTCGGCGGCTTCCCGGACCGTGCGTGTGGTGCGGTCACGCGGGTCCTACGCGGCCGTACCGTCCGGCTCCGTCGTCATGCGGGCCACGTGGAGCGCCAGGTAGGAGACCTCGTCCTCGCTCAGGTGCTGCCCCAGACGCAGCTCGACGATCGTCGCGAGCTGCTGCGCGGTGCGGGTCGCCTCCGGGTAGTGCCGGCGGATGCCCTCGCCGATCGTGGACTCGTGCCCCTTCAGCTGCCGGTGCTGCTGGATCCGTACGAAGAGGTAGCGCACGTGGGTGATGAACCGTGCCGCGCTCATGGACTCCTGGGAGACGGACAGCCCGTACCGCTCCCTCACGACGGCCAGCATCTGCTGGATGACCCCGGTCATCGTGTACGTGAAGGACAGGTCGCCCGTGGCGAAACCGGCGTTGACCAGGTGCAGCGCGAGCGCGATCGCCTCCGAGTCGTCCAGCCGCGGGTCGACGCGCTCGTTGATGGCATCGAGCAGGTGCTGCGCCTGGGCGTACTCGGCGGCGTACAGGGCCTGGACCTCCGCGCGCAGCGGGTACTCGATGACGATGCCCCGGGCGGCCCGGTCAAGAGCGCCGACGACGTGGTCGGCCACGGCGATGGCGAGGGTGGGCCGGGTGGACTCGCGCCCCTCGATGCCGGATTCGTCGAGGGCGATCACGACGGCCCGCAGCACCTCCTCGTCGATGAGGGCGAGCACCTCGCTCAGGTGGTCGGGATCACGGCCGTCCGCCGGGACGAAGACGCGCACAATCAGCGCGGGATCGACGGGCTTGCCCTGACGGGAGCTGAACCCGATGCCGCGCCCGGTGAGGATGACCTCCTGGCCCTTGTCGTCGTGCGCGAGGACCACGTTGTTATTGAGGACACGCAGCGCCTTCAACGCCTGCTCTCCTTCTCGTTCGCGGTCCGGTACTGCCCAATGATCCCGCATTGTCCGCCACCCCTGCGCCACCCGCCCTCTCCCCCCGGACCGGTACGGCGCGGGCACGTGCCCCACGGGGAGGCACGTGCCCGCGGCGGACCGGTGGCCGGACCTCAGCGCCTTACGGTCACCACGGGCGCGCCGGCGGTGACCGTCTGCCCGGTGTGCGGCTCGACCGAGGTGAGGTCGGCGGTGTTCGTGACGGTCATGAGGGTGACCGTCGGGTGCTGCGCCGCGCGTACGGCGTCGAGGTCGACCTCGACGAGGAGGTCGCCGACGGAGACCTGCCGGCCGGCCTCGGTGCGGACGTCGAAGCCCTCCCCCTTCATCTGCACCGTGTCGATGCCGATGTGGATGAGCACCTCGATGCCGTCCGCGGTACGGATGCCGAAGGCGTGGCCGGTGGCGGCGACGATGATCAGCTCTCCGTCGACCGGGGCGACGATGCGGCCGTCCGCCGGCTCGATGCCCACGCCCTCGCCGAGCGCGCGGGAGGCGAAGACGGGGTCGCCGACTTCGTCGAGGCCGACGACGCGGCCCGCGACCGGCGCGGCGAGGTCGGTTCCCTTGCCGGGGGCGGGGGTGGGAGCGGGGGCGGGAGCCGGAGCGCCCGTCGTGGAATCGGGGGCGGCGGTGGTGGCGGTCGGAGCGCCGGCGGTGGCGGTGGGAGCGCCGGCGGTGGCCGCCGCCGCGCCGACGGTGACGAGCTCGCGGTCATCGGCCGCTGCGGGCTCCGCGTGGAGGGCCGCCTCGGCGGCGTCGCGCTCGGCGTTGGCCTGGGCGCGGTCCTCCGGGGTGCGGAAGTCGGAGAAGTACACGAGCGCCATCGAGACGAAGAAGGCGGCCGTGATCGCGATGGCGTAGGTGGTCATCGGGGAGAAGACCGGGATGGTCAGCAGGGAGGTGAAGGCGAAGGCCTTGGTGTCCACGCCGCCCATGACGCCCACGATCACGCCGCCGACGAGGCAGCCCACGAGCATGCGCGGGTAGATCCGCTTGAAGCGCAGGTGGATGCCGTACAGGGAGGGCTCGGAGATGCCGCCGAGCAGACCCGCGGCCAGGGCGCCGGTGGCGGTCTGGCGCATCTCCTTCTCGCGGTGGCGCAGGGAGAGCAGCAGCACACCGGCGGTCGCGCCGAAGCAGGCGAAGTTCCAGGCGCCCATGGGGCCCTGGATGAAGTCGTAGCCCAGGGTGTTGATGTTCACGAGCATGAGCGCGTTCAGCGGCCAGTGCAGGCCCAGCGGCACCAGGAACGGGTACAGCAGCGGGATGAGGATCGCGAAGACGATCGGGGCGTTGCCGTTCAGCCAGGACAGGCCCTCACCGAGACCGTTGCCGGCCCAGACGCCCATCGGGCCGATGAGGAAGGCGGTGACCGGGATCATGATGAGCATGCTGAAGAACGGTACGAAGACCAAGTGCACGGTCTCCGGGAAGATCCGCTGCAGTCCCTTGTAGACCAGGGCGAGCACGGCGACCATCAGCAGCGGCACGAAGACCTGGCCGCCGTAGTCGTTCAGCTGCATCGGCAGCCCGAAGACGTGCGCCACGCACTCCTGGGTGCCGAGGGTCCCGTTGGTGGTGCAGGTGATGCCGGGGATGCCGGACTTCGGGTTGAGCATGCCCGTGAAGTTCGGGGTCATCACCGCGGCCATCACCGCGGCGCCGACCCAGGGATCGATCTTCAGCTTCTTGGCCGAGTTGTACGCGACCATGATCGGCAGGAAGTACAGCACCGAGCGCCACATGGCGTCGACGAACACCCAGGTGGCGGACTTGTCCGCCGCACGGAAGTCGACGAAGCCCAGGGCGTCGAGGACGGAGGCGATCGCGATGATGAGCGAGGAGCCCAGCAGGACGCCCATGAGCGGGCGGAACGAGTCGGAGAGGTACTCGAAGAAGTTGTCGACCCAGGCGTAGCGTCCGCGGCTCTTGGACCGCATCGCCGCCTTGACGTCGGCGTCGGACTTCGGGCCGGGCGCGGCGCCGCCCGCCATCGACGGCAGGTTCATGATCTCGGAGTAGACGCGTGCGACGGCTCCGCCGATCACGATCTGGAGGCGGTCACCGGACTGGGGCACGGTGGCCATGACGCCGGCGAGGGCGTCGAGCCCTGCCGTGTCGGCCTTCGCCCCGTCGTGGAGCTGGAAGCGCAGCCTCGTCGCGCAGTGCGTGAGGCTCTCGATGTTCTCGGCTCCGCCGACGCCTCGGAGGATCTGCTCCGCCAGCGTGCCGGGTCCGGCTACGGGTGTGTTCATGATGCGTCCTTGCATCCTGGGGCTCTTGCCATCCTGCTTCGGTTCGCGATCTCTCACGCCCGGATCCGGGCAACAAAAAAGGCCCGGGTCGCGCACGCGGCGCCACCCAGGCCTTGCCTCCCCTCAAGCGGTGCGCCGCCTTGGCGTCGCGTGGCGACGAAGGTGACGTCCTCGGGGAGTAACAATCCTGTGATCGAGATCGATCAGACAAAACATTAACACCGGGAAGCGGCCGCGGAGGACGGCGCGGGGCATGACGTGCGTTACTTCGTCTCCGGGCGGCGGGCGAGCACGTGGGCGTCGAGGAATCCCCGCTCGGAGGCCGGGTCGTGGACCAGCCGGGCGAACGGAACGAGGCCCGCCGCTGCCAGCGATTCGGCGAAGCGGTCCACCGGCCAGCTGTAGGCGGGCGTCACCTTGTGGTCGAAGCGGACCGGCTCCGGTCCGTCGGTCCCGAAGAACGAGACGAGGAGCAGGCCCCCGGGCACCAGGACACGCGCCTGCTCGGCGAGCAGCGCGGGCAGTTCCCCGGGCGGGGTGTGGATCATCGAGTAGTGGGCCAGGACGCCGCCGAGCGCGGCGTCCTCGACGGGCAGGGCCTCCATGCGCGCCTCGTCGAACCGCAGCGTCGGGTGGGCCCGCCGGGCGTGGTCGACCATGGCCGCGGAGAGGTCGAGCCCGAAGGCGTCCAGCCCCAGGTCGTGCAGCATGGCCGTCAGGTGCCCGGGGCCGCACCCGACGTCCGCCGCTCGCGGGTTCCCCGTCCCGCGCACCAGCTCGGCGAAGGTGTTGATCATGGCTCGCGAGAAGGGCTGCGTCTCCAGCCGGTCGGCGAACAGCGACGCGTACAGCTCGACGACCCCGTCGTAGGCCGCCCCGGTCTCGGCTTGGTGATCCATCATGGGCAGGAAGCTAACATCCGGATCCGCGTGGCTGATCGGCGCTCCTACACCGGGGAATCCGCGGGCTCGCACGAGCCCGGGAGTTCGCGACCCGGGGTGGCGGCCGGGGAGGCCGGGGAGGCCGCGCGGTGTTCGGTGGGGGTGATTCCGTAGGCTTCGCGAAAGGCCCGGCTGAACGCGGTGGCGCTGGAGAATCCCCAGCGAGCCGCGATCGCCTGTACGGGCCGACCTCGCGTCCCCCCTCGGGTGAGGTCGGCGTGGGCGCGTTCCAGCCGGCTTTCGCGGATCCGTGCCGCGACGCTCCGCGGCTGGTCGGCGAAGAGGGCGTAGAGGCCTCGCAGGGACATGCTGTGCCGGTCGGCGATCATCTGAGGGGTCAGGCGCGGGTCGCCGAGGTTGTTGTCGATGAAGCGGTGGATCCGCTGCAGGGTTTCCTGTGCGCGCGCCTCGGCGGGCGCCTCGCCGAGGTCGCCGAGCTGGCGCGCGAGGCAGGCGGTGGCCAGGTCGAGGGCGATGGCCCCCATCCCGCGCAGTTCCTCCGGGCGGCAGCGCGGGCCGTGCGTGAGCAGCGTCCTCAGGAAGTCCGCGAGGATCGCCCCCGACCCTCTGTCCGCGGCCAGGCTCCGCGCGAGGAGGCGGTCCACCCGGTCCGCGCGCAGCGCTACGGCGGGGCGGGGCATCTGGAGCACGATCGCCTCTCCCTGCCCGCCCGCGCTGACCCCTTCGCTCGGCCGCGAGGTGTCCGTGAGCACGAGTCCGCCGGCGACCACCGACTCACTGCCCCGCTGGGAGATCCTGAACGCGCCTTGACTGATCAGGGCCAGCTGCAGGTGCTCGGGATCGCCCCGCCGGACGTGGGCCGGGGTGCGGCGCGAGAGGACGGGTGAGCACGCGACCGAGGACAACCGCACCACGCCGAGATCCAGGTCCGTGATCTTGGCGCGGAAGTCGGCCGTGTGCCGGGTACTGAGCGTGACGGGCATCACATCGCTGGACACCGTCTCGCAGAACCAGTCGAACCTGTCCTCGCGCGCCACGTCGACTCCCGGCGTAACCGACGAGCCCATGCGATCACCCACACCCTTTGACCTGGCCGTGAACCGGTTCCTCACCGGTTGACCCACAGCCGTGCTTCCCCCCGTCACGCGATCAAGTATCAGCCCACCGGGCTCCGGCGAGGACACCTGTCCACCCGAGCACCCCCGTCCTCGCAGCCCCGCCCTCGCACCCCCGTCCTCGCCCCCCTTCCGCCTAGTTGCCTCGCCAGGTATCTTGCATCGCATGGAACCAGGTGATTCGACCAAGCAGGCCCGGGCCGCCGCCCAGCTGCGCAAGGGCGTCCTGGAGTACTGCGTGCTCGCACTGATGCGGGACCGCCCCCGGTACGGCGTGGAGCTCCTTCACGCCCTGGAGGACTCCGGCACCCTGGCCACCAGCCAGGGCACGGTCTACCCGCTGCTCTCCCGGCTGCGCCGCGACGACCTGGTCACCACGACCTGGCAGGAGTCCGCCTCCGGACCGCCCCGCCGCTACTACGCGCTCACTGACAGCGGCCGGGCCGCGCTCGACGAGTTCGCCCGGGTCTGGCCCGGCTTCCGCAACGCCGTCGACGGCTTCCTCGCCACCCCGCACCACTCCACCGGAGACCCCGCATGAAGACCTCGGCCGACCCCGTACGCGACTACCTCTCCGCCGTCGAACGCGAGGGCTCCGCACTGCCCGCCGACCGTCGCCGGGAACTCCTCGCCGACCTTGCCGAACACATCGAGGTGACGCGCGCCGAGCGTCCCGGCGTCACGGTCGGCGAGGTCCTGGCGGAGCTGGGGGACCCCCGTACGATCGCCGCGACGGCACTGGCCGAGGCGGGGAGCGGGGGCGTCGGTGCCCCGGCACCCGACGGTGCCGGCGCGGCCGTCCGCCGCGGGAAGGTCCACCCCATGGTCCCGCTCCTGATGCTCACCCTCCCCTTCCTGTTCGCCTCGGCCTTCCCCTCCGTGCCCGGCTCGGGTTTCTGCAGCACCTTGTTCCGTGTCATCGGCGCGGTGCTGCTCTGCACCTCGGTGCACTGGACCCCGGCCCGGAAGGCGACCGGTGTCCTGCTCACCGCCGTCCTGCCGACCCTCGCCATCGCCGTCTGGAAGTGGGCCGTCGCCGTCCCGGTGGGCGATGCCCCGGCCCACCTGGCCAACGCGGCGACGCTCGTCCTGCTGGCCGGCACGACGGCATGGCTCTGGCGGGTCCGCCGCGCCTGAAGCGCAAGGGCGTTCAGTCGCGCTGGACGTGCACGCTGGTCGACTTCACCCGGGCGGTCACCGTCACGCCCGGTTGCAGGCCGAGTTCCTCCACGGCCTCCCGGGTCAGCAGCGACACCACGCGGTGCGGGCCCGCCTGGACCTCCACCTGCGCCGACACCTCGCCCAGCTTGATCGCGGTGACGATCCCCGGGAAGGCGTTGCGCGCCGAGGTGTACGGGGTGTCCTCGGCTTCGGCGCCCTCGTGGGCGACCTCCACGCAGAACGCGGCGAGGGCGGGCCCCTCCACGATGCGCCGGGTTCCCTGCCGGTGGGTCGGGAAGCGGCCCGCGTCCGCCCACCGCCGCACCGTGTCGACGCTCACGCCCAGCAGCTCGGCGGCCTGTCCCATCGTGTACGACTCCATGAGCACCACCCTAGGGGCAGGAGCTCACAGGCCTGTTGATCATCCTCGGTCCCGGGCTCCGGCGGGCCCGATCGACCGGGGTCGGTGTGCCCGATCCGGGGCAAACCGATCATCGGTTTGCCCTCCTCGTGCAAGTGGGTAGATCATGCCTCGTGATCGGCAGTCGTGTGTCCGAAGTACCGCTTCACCAAGCGTCGGAGGACCAGGGCAGGCAACCCACAACCAAGGGTCCTCAGAAGCGAGGACCCTCGTCCCCGACAGGGAGCAAAAAGATGGCTACCGGAACTGTGAAGTGGTTCAACTCGGAAAAGGGCTTCGGCTTCATCGAGCAGGACGGCGGCGGCCCCGACGTCTTCGCCCACTACTCCAACATCAACGCCCAGGGCTTCCGTGAGCTCCAGGAGGGCCAGAAGGTCGAGTTCCAGGTCACCCAGGGCCAGAAGGGCCCGCAGGCCGAGGACATCCGTCCCCTCTGATCCGAGCCGCAGCAGCCTGAGGTCTGGGCCGCAGCAGCCCGACGCCCCGCACCGTCTCGGTGCGGGGCGTCACCGCGTCCGGCGCCGCCCCCGCGGCCCTGCCCGGCCTCGCCGTCGAACCGGGCCGGGGCCCGCCGTACTCTGTGCGGGTGATCCTGCGCAGCCTGCACGACCGATCGGACCTGGCCGCCCGCTTCGATCGGGACCCGGCCATGAACCTGATGGAACTCGGCGACCTCGACGACCTGCCGTGGCCCCACACCAGCTGGTACACCGTGTCCGAGGACGGACCGGTGGCGCTGCTCTACACCGTCGGCGACGTACCGACGCTGCTGGGCTTCACCCGCCCCGGTCAAGCGGCCGCCCTCGAGGAGCTGGCCGAGGCGCTGCTGCCCGTACTCCCCCGGCGTTTCCTCGGGCATCTGACCGGAACCGCCGCGAAGGTACTGGAATCCGGCTACACCGCGCAGTCACACACCACTTTGCTGCGCATGGCGCTGACCGAGCCCGGCCTGGCCGACCGGTATCCCGCCGGACCGTGGCGGCCCGCCCCGCTGAGCCGCGCCGACCTCCCGGAGCTTCTCGAACTGTTCGAGCAGGCGTATCCGGGCAACTGGTTCGACGACCGCATGCTCGACACCGGCCAGTACGTCGGTGCCCGGCAGGCCGGACAACTGGTCGCCGTGGCCGGCGTACACGTGCACTCGGCGGCCTACCGCGTCGCCGCGATCGGGAACGTCACCACGCATCCGCGGGTCCGCGGGCAGGGAGCCGGTGGCGCCTGCGTCGCCGAGCTGTGCCGACGGCTGGGAGAGACCGTGGACCACATCGGACTGAACGTCCGTGCGGACAACGCCACCGCCGTCCGTCTCTACCGCCGGCTCGGCTTCGGCGATGTCACGGAGTTCACGGAGGCGCTCTTCACAGCGCGCCCGTAGGGAACCGGCCTGCGGGGCCGTTGGCAGACGGGGAGCCGGTCCGGCGACGCCCGGCCGGGCCGTCACGGCGCCGACCTCCGCCGTCGCGAGGCCCACGGCCAGCGGATTGCGTACCGCCGGGCGGAACCTCGGGTGGGGGGCGCGGGCGGCGCCTCCGGCAGACGTGCGATGAGCGCCGCCTTGAGGCGCTCCTCGAAGCCACTGGGCCTCTCGTGCATCGGGGTACCTCCAACTGGGCTTCGGTCTCGTGGGCTGAGCACCCGGTTCCTCCCTTGCGCGGGAACCCGGACGGCTCCCTCGTCCAGTACTTGGGCGAAGGGCCCCCAAGCGTTTCATCGGGAGACGACCAGCCTGTCGGCCGACAGACGGACGCTGCCGCCCCGACGCGTGTCGGGGCGGCAGCGTCCGTCTCCTGCCCGTCGCTCAGGAGGCGGGCGTGAACTTCGTCGCGGCGGGTGCGGCGGTGGCTTCCTTGACCACCTTCATGCCGCCGGGGACCGTCGCGTCGGGCTTCAGGATCACGCTCTGCCGGGTGGAGGGGGCCTTCGGGTCCGAGAAGTCGTGCGTGATGCCGAAACCGTTCTCGTAGGACTTCAGGCTCAGCAGGGCCGCCCGGATCCCCTCGCGGGTCAGGTCCTTGTCGGCGCAGGCCTTCTTCAGCACCTCCCCGAACAGGGCTCCGGCGCTGTAACCGGCCACCACTCCGTTGTCCAGGCCCGCGTCCGGGTACTCGGCCTTGTACGCGGCGGCCAGGGCGGCCGGTCCCGCCTCGGTCGAGCCGATCGGCAGGGCCGAGGAGGCGACGTAGTAGTCCTTCTGCAGGGCCGCGCCCGCCGGGGTGGCCAGGAGCTGCGGCGCGAAGGCCGAGTTGTTGCCGACGATCGGGATGCCCCAGCCGCCCGCCGCTGCGACTCCGACCAGCGAGGCGGCCTGGCGCGGGCCGGCGCTGATGACCACGGCCTTGACCCCGGCCTGCTTGAGCGCGGCCACCTGGGCGGTCATGTCGTTGTCGGTCGGCTTGATCTTCTGCTCGACGATGGTCAGCCCGGCCTCCGCGGCGATGGCCTTGGAACCGGTCAGGGCGTTCTCGCCGTAGTCGCCCTCGAAGTAGACGTGCCCGATCTTGTCTCCCGAGGCGATCCGCTTCTGGTCGAGGAGGTAGCCGACCGCGTTGATGGTCTCGATGTCGTACGTCGCACCCACCGTGCGGATGTACGGGCTGCCCAGCAGCGAGGCGGACCAGGCCTGCGGGATGACCAGCCCCTTGTCCTTGCCGTCGATCCGCGTCTTGACGGCGGAGACGAACGGGGAGCCGATGAACTGGGCGAAGCCCAGCACCGAGGGCTCCAGCTCGGTGTAGGCGGCGAGGGCCTTCTGCGGGTCGTAGCCGTGGTCGCGGACCGTCAGCTCGATGGTGCGGCCGCAGATGCCGCCCGCCGCGTTGGTCTGCTTGACCCACAGCTGCTGGGCCTGGGTGACGCTCTTGCCGAGAGAGGCGTAGACACCGGTCATGTCGGTGAGCGCGCCGAGCTTGATGCTCTTGTCGCTCACCCCGGGTCCGGCCTTGACCCCGCCCGCGGCGGGCTTGTCCCCGTCCGCGCCCTTGGCGGGTTGTGCCTTACCACTGCACCCGGCGGCGCCGGTCAGGACGAGTACGGCCGCCAGGACCGTGGCGGCGTGCCTTCTGCTGTTCACGTTCGCTCCTTCGGGGGTGTGGTGCGGGTTCGGGTCCGGAAGGTCCGGGTGATGCCGGTCAGACCGCCCGGCAGGAACAGGACGGCCACGACGACGGCCGCGCCGTACAGGTAGCGGGAGGCCTCGCCCGGCGAGACCCCGCCGGTTCCGGGGGCGGACACCAGCGGGAGGGCTTCGCTGTAGCGGGTGAGGAGTTGGGGCAGCAGGGAGACGAAGACCGCGCCCACGACGGCGCCAGCGACGGTGCCCAGGCCACCGATCACGATCATGGCCAGGTACTCCAGGGACAGCACCATGCCGAAGTAATCGGGCACCGTGCGCTGGAAGACGAGGGCGAGCAGGACCCCGGCGAGCCCCGCGTACATGGACGACAGGACGAAGACGGCGGCCCGGTACCGGGCGACCGGCACGCCCATCACCCCGGCGGCGATGCTGTGGTCGCGCAGGGCGTTCATGGCCCGGCCGGGCCGGCCCCGCAGGACGCCGCGCGCGAACAGGGCGCCGCCCAGGAGGACGGCGAGGGCGACGTACCAGAGCTTCTCGGCGGACTGGAAGGGGACTGCGGCGATGACGGTCTCGGTGTCGTCGAAGGTGAAGCCGAAGAGGGACAGCGGCTCCACCTCCCGGCCGTTGAACCCGCCGGTGACGCTGGTGGCGTTGAACAGCACGTGCTGGCCGATGAAGATCAGCGCGAGTGTGGCGATGCCCAGGTACGCGCCGCGCAGGCGGCCGGCGATGGGGCTGAAGAGGCCGCCCGCCGCCCCGGCGAGGGCGACGGCGAGGATCGCGGCGAGCCAGCTGGGCAGGCCGAGTCCGACCAGCGTGTGACCGCCCGCCGTACTGCCGTCCCCGGCGAGCGCGCAGTACCCGTAGGCACCCACCGCGAGGAAGAAGGCGTGGCCCATCGACAGCTGGCCGGTGGCTCCGGTGAGCAGGTTGAGCCCGATGGCCCCGATGGCGGCGGCGATGGCGAACAGTCCGGCCTGCAGCCAGAACCGGTCGAGGTAGAACGGCAGCGCGAGGAGCACCAGGCCGGCGGCTGCCGCCGCCAGGTTCCGGGCACCGAGCAGCCGTGGCCGGGTGACCGCCGCCGGGGCGACGGCCTCGGGGTGCAGCACGGGGCTGCGGGTCTCAGACACGGGCGAGCTCCTTCGTGCCGAGGAGTCCGGCGGGACGGATCAGCAGGACCGCGACCATCACCAGGTACGGAGCCAGGTCGCCGATGCCCCGGCCGAGGAAGGCCAACTGGCCCTGGTAGCCGGTGGCCAGGGCCTCGGTGACGCCCACGATCAGCCCGCCGGCCAGTGCCCCGGAGGTGGAGTCGAGACCGCCGAGGATCGCGGCCGGGAAGGCCTTCAGGGCGGCGAGGGACGTGGCCCGCTCCAGGCCGGGCGTGGGGAAGACGGTCAGGAAGAGCGCGGCGACGGCGGCCAGCGCCCCGGCCACCGCCCACGCCGCGAGCGAGACCCGGCCCAGCCGTACGCCCATCAGCGCGGCCGTCTCGGGCTGTTCGGCGGCGGCGCGCATGGCCACACCCCAGGAGGTGTGCCGGAACACGAGCAGGAACACGGTGATCAGCAGCCCGGCGGCGAGGATGGCGGCGATCCGGGTCTGGGGCACCGTGACCGCGCCGAGGTGGACCACGCGGTCGCCCCACGGGTCGCCGAGCGAGAGCACGTCGGTGCCGAGGCGCCGGGTGAGATCGGTGATGAGGAGGATGTCGACGCCGATGGTGACGATGGCCAGCACGCTCTGGTCCTGGCCCCGGTAGCGGCGCATCACCAGGAACTCGATCGCCGCTCCCACGGCGGCCGCCGAGAGGGCGCCGGCCAGGAGCGCGCCCCAGAAGCCGAGTTCCTCGTGCAGGGTCGCGGTGACGTACCCGCCGGCCAGCAGCAGGGAGGCGTGGGCGAAGTTGACCACTTCGGTGGCCTTGAAGATGACCACGAAGCCGAGGGCGATCAGCGCGTAGACGGAGCCCATCGAGAGCCCGCCTAGGAGCAGTTCGAGGAAGGTCGTCATGCGGCCGGTTCCTCCTCTCCGAGGTACGCGCGGACCACCGCGGGGTCGTTCTGCACCTGCGCGGGAGTCCCGCCGCCGATGCGCCTGCCGAAGTCGAGTACGGTCACCGCGTCAGCGAGCCGCATCACCACCCCCATGTCGTGTTCGACCAGCACGATCGAGATGCCGAGGCCGTCCCGCACGCCCGCGATGACGGCGGCCGTGCGCTGCCTCTCGTCGGCCGTCATGCCGGCGACGGGTTCGTCGAGGAGCAGCAGCCGGGGTTCCATGCACAGGGCCCGGGCCAGTTCGACGAGTTTCTGCTTTCCGTACGGGAGGGAGCCGGCGGGCGCCGCGAGGTCGCCCTCCAGACCGACGAACTCCGCGATCTCCCGGACCCGTTCGCGGTGTCGGCGGTCCTCGCGCGCGGCGGCGGGCAGCCGTAGTCCGGCGGCCAGGAAGCCGGTCCGCATCAGCCGGTGCCGCCCCAGCAGGAGGCTGTCGGCGACGGTGGTGTGCGGGGGCAGTGCCAGGTTCTGGAAGGTGCGGGCGACACCGAGGGCCGCCACGGCGTGCGGGGCGAGGCCGGTGAGCTCGGCGGCGCCGAAGCGTACCGATCCGCCGGTGGCCCGGTAGACCCCGGAGAGCACGTTGAAGCAAGTGGACTTGCCCGCTCCGTTGGGTCCGATGACGGCGTGCACGCTGCCGGGCTCCACCGTGAAGGAGACCGAGTCGAGCGCGGTCAGTCCGGCGAAGCGGACGGTCACGTCGGTGACGGTGAGCGGCGGTGGGGAGGCGTTCGCGTTCATGCCGTCCACCTGCGCAGTTCCCGCCGGGTCCCGGAACCGGCCGGGTCGGGCGCGGCCTCGTCGGTGATGCCGAGGTAGCGGCGCCGTACCTCGTCGGAGGCGGCCAGCTCGGCGGCCGGGCCGTCGAGGGTGACCTCGCCGACCTCCAGGACGTAGGCGTGGGAGGAGAGCCGCAGCGCCAGGGCGGCGTTCTGCTCGACGAGCAGGACCGAGGCGCCCGAGGCGTTGATCTCGGTGATCGTCTCGGCGATGGTGGCGGCCATTTTGGGAGCGAGCCCGAGGGTGGGCTCGTCGAGCAGCAGCAGGCGCGGGCGGGCCATGAGGGCCCGGCCCAGGGCCAGCATCTGCTGTTCGCCGCCGGACAGCAGTCCGGCGCGCTGCCGCGCCCGCTGGGCCAGTACGGGGAACAGCTCGTGCACCCGGGCCAGGGAGCGGGCCGTGTCGGCGCGGGATCCCGCCCGACCGCCCAGGGCCCCGGCGCGCAGGTTGTCCGCGACGGTCATCCGGGTGAAGACCTTCCGTCCCTCGGGTACTTGCACCACTCCGGCGGCGACGACCCGGTCGGGGGTGAGCCCGTCCAGTGGCCTCCCGTCGAAGGCGATGCTCCCGCCCGTGACGGCTCCCCGGTGGAACCCGAGCGTCCGGGACACCGCGCGCAGCAGTGTCGACTTTCCGGCACCGTTCCCTCCGAGTACGACGACCACCGCGCCGGCGGGCACGTCGAGCGATACGGAGCGCAGTGCCCGGACCGGACCGTAGCCGATGGACAGCTCACGCACTTGTAGCGAACCCACGTCCTCTCCTTCCTCTGGGCGGCCTTGTGCTGGCGCACACATCAGCACCGGGCCGGGGCGGGCGTCCACGGGCGGAAGCGGAATCGCTGCCGATGACCAGCCCGGACAGGAGCCTGTTGTGCACGCGCACAGACCTGTCGCGCGCGCCCCTTACGGTGGCGGAGGCGGGGTGACATCCTCAGCGGCCATGGGTGGACGCAGATCACGCACGGAACAGGAGTGGTCGGTCCTGGTGTCGGCGGCGGACGTACTGATCGCCGACATTCCGGGACTCACCGACCAGCTCATCAGGGACCTGGCGAAGCACTCGCCGCTGTTCGACCTGGCCGTGCCGCGGGACGAGCACTGGCAACAGGTCAGCGAGGCCATGCACTACGGGATCGAGGCCTTCGCCGCGCCCCGGTCCGGCCCGCGCAAGGACCTCGCGTACGCGGAGGAACTGGGCCGGCGCCGGGCCGAACAGGGTTTGCCGCTGGACCTGTTGCTCTACGCGTACCGCAGGGCGGGCCGGCTCACCTGGGACGCGCTGCTGGACATCGTCACCGAGAAGGATCCGGAGGCGCTGCCCGTCCTGGCCCGCGCGGCCGGAGCCATGTGGGCGGGGATCGAGCAGCAGGCGGCGGCGACCGCGGAGGCGTACCGCACGGCGGAGGTGGAGATGCGCCGGCGCAGCGACGAGCGGGCCCAGGCCCTGCTGGACGCCCTGCTGGAGGGGGACACCGCGCCGGCGCTGGCGGCCCAGGTGGCGCTGGCCCTGGACCTTCCGGAGCAGGGGCGGTACGCGGTGGTGGTGCTCCCGGCCGACCGGGCCGACGCGGTGCACCGGGTGGTGGCGGCGGGCGGGATGCGGCTGTTCTGGCGGATGCGCACGGAGCGGGAGCTGGCCGTGGTGGCGCTGGGCGACTCCTCGCCGGCCGATCTGGCGGCGGAGCTCGCGGACCGCTGCCCGGGGCCCGGTGGCATCAGCCCGGTGGTGGACGGACTGGCCGAACTGGGCCGGGCCCGGCGGCTGGCGGAGACGGCGCTGCGGACCTGCGGTCCGGACGAACGGGTGCTGGTGCGGCTGGCCGACCGGCTGCCCACGGCCCTGGTGGTGCGCCAGCCCGAGCTGTCGGCCGAGCTGGTCCAGGCGGTGCTGGGGCCCCTGCTCGACCTGGACCCGGCGGACCGGGCGATGCTCCTGGAGACCCTCGACGCCTGGCTGTCCGCGGAGGGGTCGGCGGGGCGCGCGGCGAGCCGGCTGTACTGCCACCGCAACACGGTCTTCAACCGGCTGCGCCGGCTGGAGTCCCTGACGTCGAAGTCCCTGTCCCGGCCCCGGGACCTGATCGCGCTGACCCTGGCGCGGGACGCGTACCGGCTGTCGGGCGGCTGACCGGATCGGTCGGGCGGCTGACCGGATCGGTCGGGCGGCTGACCGGATCGGTCGGGCGGCTGACCGGGTCGGTCGGGCGGCTGACCGGGTCGGTCGGGCGGCTGACCGGGTCGGTCGGGCGCCCGACCGGCCTCGCCGGCGGCCGGCCGGCCCCGGCCGCGGGTCGCCGGCCCCGGCCGCGGATGGCCGCCCTCGACCCCGGATGGCCGGCCCCGACCGCGGGTAGCCGGCCTCGTCCGTCGGCGAGACCGGTGGTTCCGCCGATGTGGGCCCCCGGGATGCGCCCTGACAGTGGTCCGGCCAGCTCAAACGGCGGGACCGACTCATCGGCAGGCGGCACGGACCTCGGCACGGAAGCGGGGTGCCGGCCCTCACCGGGCCGGCTCCGCCACGACCGAGAGGACGACTCCGTCGTGCAGCAGCAACCCTTCGCGAACTCCCACCAGGCCCACTCCGACCACGGCCCCGCCGGTACGAGGGGGCGGTCCACCGGCCCCGCCGGCGGCGGGAGGCGGCTCCGCTCGCTCGTGTCCGCACTGGCGGCGCTCGTGACGCTCGGCGCGATCGCCACCTTCACGGCGTCCGGGGCACAGGCCTCGGCGGCCAACCCGTACGAGCGGGGCCCCGCGCCGACCAACGCGAGCATCGAGGCCCTGCGCGGCTCCTACGCGGTGTCTCAGACCAACGTCTCCTCCCTGGGCGTCACCGGCTTCGGCGGCGGCACCATCTACTACCCCACGTCCACCGCGGACGGAACCTTCGGCGCCGTGGTGATCTCCCCCGGCTTCACCGCCTACCAGTCGTCGATCGCCTGGCTCGGCCCGCGACTGGCTTCCCAGGGCTTCATCGTCCTGACCATCGACACGCTCACCACCCTCGACCAGCCCGACAGCAGGGGACGCCAGCTGCTGTCCGCCCTGGACTACCTCACCGAGCGCAGCACCGTCCGCACCCGGATCGACAGCGGCAGGCTCGGCGTGATGGGCCACTCCATGGGCGGCGGCGGCACGCTGGAGGCCGCCAAGAGCCGGCCTTCCCTGCAGGCGGCGATCGCGCTCACCGGCTGGAACACCGACAAGTCCTGGCCCGAGATCAAGACCCCGACCCTGATCGTGGGGGCCGACGGCGACACGGTCGCGCCCGTCGCCTCACACTCCGAGCCCTTCTACACGAGCCTGCCCGGTTCGCTCGACAAGGCGTACCTGGAACTCAACAACGCCACGCACTTCACCCCGAACAGCTCGGACACCACCATCGCGAAGTACAGCATCTCGTGGCTGAAGCGCTTCATCGACAACGACAGCCGCTACGAGCAGTTCCTGTGCCCGCTGCCGCGCCCGAGCCTGGCCATCGAGGAGTACCGGGGCAACTGCCCGCACACTTCCTGAACCGCCCCGGCGGGTGGGGTGGCCGTTCCACTTCGGCCCCCCACCTGCCGCGTCCGGTCTTCCGCCAGGGTTTACACGGCAGTAACCTCACCGGCGTGACCGGACACCCGACTGTGGCGACTGTGGCAAGTCCTTGCCGGATCTACGGCCGGACGGCCGAACTGGCCGCTGTGGCCGCCCTGTCGGATCGGCTCCGGCCCCGGCAGGGAGGCGCACTGCTGCTGGTGGCGGAACCGGGACTGGGCCGGAGCGCCCTTCTCGCCTGGGCCGGCGACGAGTTCAGGCTCGGGCCCGTCCTGCGCCCCCGGCCCCTGACCGGCGAGCCCCGCCCCTACGACGGCATGCGCGCCCTGCTGTGCGCGGCGGCCGAGAGGAGGGGCTCGGCGCCACCGCCGGCCGCGTTCGGGGCGGTCCGGCCGGCCGGACCACCCGAACTGCACAGACTGACCGGACTGCCCGAACTGCCCGAACTGCCCGAACTGCTGCGGCAGTACGTCCCCGAGGAGGAGCCCCTGCTCGTCTGCGTGGACGACGTACACCTGTGGGACGCGCCCTCGCGGGCCCTCCTCGGTTCGGCCGCACGACGGCCCGATCCCGCGCGCCCGATCGGGATCCTGCTCTCGGTCGCGGAGCACCGGTCGGACGATCCGGACATCGCGGGACTGCCCGTGGTCCGCTTCGGCCCGCTCGACGACTGCGCGGCGACCGCCCTGCTCCGCGACCTCACCGGTGGGGTCCTGGACCCCTCCGTACGCTCGGAGTTGCTGTCCGAGGCAGAGGGCAACCCCGCCGTCCTGACGGCCCTCGCCCAGCGCCTGACGCCGGATCAGCTCGGTGGCCACCGGCCGCTGCCCCGCCCGCTCGTGGACGGCGGCTCCCTATGGGCCACCTTCGGCGGCCGCCTCGCCCCGCTGCCGTCCGCCACCCGGCAGTTCCTGCTGCTGGCAGCGGCCGCGCACGAGCCCGACCCCGACGCGGCGGGCGCAGACGCCGCCCTGGTCCTGCGCGCCGCCCGCGCGGCCGGACTGGGCCCGGCCGCGCCGGACCCCGCCGAGGCCGCCAGGCTGGTGCACCACGACGGGGACCGCATCACCTTTACGGGGTCCCTGCTCCGGCGGACCGTATACACGGCCGCCCCTTCCTCGCAGCGCCGGGCGGCCCACGCGCTGCTCGCCTCGGCCATCGACGCCGACCGCCACCGGCTGCGCCACCTGCTCCACCTCGCCCTCGCCGCGCAAGGACCCGACGCCGCCCTCGCGGCCGGTCTCGTCGCGGCCTCCGCTCCGGGCACGCCGACGTCGGGCATGGAACGCTCGGCGGCCCTGTCCCGGGCCGCGGAACTCACCAACCAGGAGGATGTCCGTACCGCACGCCTCACCGCGGCCGCGGACTACGCCCGGCTGGCGGGACACACCCGCAGGGCGCGCCGGCTGCTGGCCGCCACCCGGGAGGGCGCGTCCCCCGACACGGTGCACGGGCGCACGGAACTCGTCCGGGGCAGCATGGCCCTGCGGGACGGACCGGTCGGCGACGCCTATCAGGCGCTCCTCATGGCCGCGGAGCGCCTCGACCCGTCCGACGCGGAGGCGGCCCTCGAGGCCAGGATGGAGGCGATGGACGCGGCGTGGGCCGCGGGCGACCCCGTAGCCTGCCTCGCCGCTCTCGCCGAGCCTCCGGCCCTCACCGGGGCCCCGCGCCCTTCTCCCCCGCAGGATCCGAGGCGCGACTACAGCGACTACCGGGCGGGACTGCGTACGGCGCTCGACGGGCACCCGGCCGAGGCCGCGCCACCCCTGCGCCGGGTCCTGGACCGCGCCCGGGACGACGACGACCCCGTGCGGCTGATGCGGGCCGGGGTGGCCGCTCTGGTGCTCGGCGACATCCCGGCGGCGTGCCGGGCCAACGCGCGGGCCCTTGCCGTGTCCCGGTCGCGCGGACTGGCCTCCCTCACTCCCCGGATCCTCGAACACCTCGCGTACGCCGAACTGCGGGCCGGCCAGCACGCTCGGGCCGGGAGCCACGCGCAGGAGGGCCTGCGCGCCGCCCACCGGGCCGGGCAGCGCAACATCGCCGCCGGCCAGCACGCGATCCTGGCCCTGGTCGCCTCGGTCGAGGACGACGCGGCGGCGGTCGCCGCGCATGCGGGCGCTGCCGTGGAGATCGCCCGCCCGCACGGACTGCTCCAGGCGGTCACTCTGGCCGAATGGGCTTCGGCGCGCGCCGACCTGTGCCGCGGGCGGCCCTTCGAGGCCGCCGCCCGGCTGGGCCCGCTGACCCGGCCGGGGCCCGGGCGCGGCCACTTCGCCGTCCGCATGCTCGCCCTGCCCTGCTTCGTCGAAGCGGCCGTACGGTCCGGAGCCTCGGCGGAGGCGAGGGTGGCCGTCGAGGAGTTCGCCCGGTGGACCGCCCAGGGCGTCGACCCGCAGGCGCCGGCGCAGTTGGCCCGGTGCCGCGCACTGGTCGCCCCGCCGGACGACACCGCCGACGCGCTCTTCGCCCTGGCGCTGACCCGGCACCAGGCGGTGCACGGCGACTTCGAGCGGGCCCGTACCCAATTGCTGTACGGGAAGTGGCTGCGGCGCCGGCGCCGTCCGGCCGAGGCGAAGAACCGGCTGCGCGACGCACTGGTCGCCTTCGAGCACTGCGGGGCACCCGCGTGGGCCGAGCAGACCCGTGGCGAACTACGGGCGACCGGTGACACACCGGCCCCGGTGCCCGCGGGTGGGCTGGCCGTCCTGACCCCGCAGCAGCTGCGCATCGCGCGCCGCGTCGCCGAGGGCGCCACCAACCGCGAGGTGGCACTGAGCCTCTCCGTCAGCCCGCGCACCGTGGACCACCACCTGCGCAACGTCTTCGCCCTGCTCGGAGTGCGCTCCCGGACGGAGCTCTCACGTCTGGTGGACCGTGCGGAAAGGGACGGAGCACAGCCTTGAGGGCCCGCTCGGCGGCCGTGTACGCGTGCACGTGTGCATCCGTGCACGTGTGCATCCGTACACGTGTGCATCCGTACATGCGAAAACGCTCGGCCGGGGTGTCCGGCCGAGCGTTTCGTGTCCCCGCGTTCCGCTGGTGGTTTAGTACCAGTGGTGGTTCTGCCAGAAGGTCCAGGCGCCGGCGGGGCTGCCGTAGCGGGAGTTCATGTAGTCCAGGCCCCACTTGAT
>NZ_JBIWAE010000026.1:0-118797 GCF_044759865.1 Streptomyces sp. NPDC099050
TCCGGGCGCAGCCCGGTACCCCTCCCAGCCGGTCCGGCGTTTGAGGACCGGGGTCCGGGCGGAGCCCGGGGAACGGTGGAAGGGCGGGTAGGGGAGCTTCGCCCCGCGCAGCGGCAAGGGGCGCGGTGGGGCTTCGGTCCGTGCAGGGTGTTGCGGCGGAGGTTGGGTCAGGCCGGCTGGTCGGCCGGGGGGTCGTGGGGGAACGGGTCGCTGCGGAGGCCGTGGGTGGTGACCGCCACCGTGAAGGCGGGGGGCGCCGATGGGGGGAGGGGGGCCGACAGGGACCCCTTGGGGGTGACGGTGGTGGGGAGGGGCGTGCCGTCCAGTTCGATCCGGGGATTGTCCCCGAAGCCGCCGCCCTCGACCGTCAGCAGGCCGTCCGTGACGGAGACGCCGGTGATCACCGGATTGCCCCGCACTGCCAACTTGTTCAGGAGATAGGCGCCGGCCGGCGCCCCCGTCAGCGCCCACATGTCGGAGGGCAGCTTCGGCAGCCCGCCGCCCACGTCCGACAGGAAGAACGTGATGACGTAGAGCATCGTGACCGCGCTCAGGGCCACGTACTGCAGGTCGACGAGGTCGGTCCGGCCGCCGTCGTTCGAGATCAGGTCGTGGAGCGGGCGCCGCTCCGTGCCCTTGGGTGCCGGTTTGGCCAGGGAGCCCCGCTCCACCCGCATGCCGACCACCGCCTTCGCCGCGATGAGGGCGGCGTACGGGCCCCCGAGCAGCGGGAGGTAGACGGTCGTCAGGGCGGAGAGGGGGCCTTCGGGGCCCTGGAACCAGTCGATGCCGCCGCCCGCGGTGAGTCCGTAGCCGAGGGTGGCCAGGAGCAGCCAGAGCAGGATCACGGTCCAGGCCAGGGCGAGCGTGGTCGAGGTGGAGAGGCGGCCGTCGCGGCCGGTGACGAAGCCGGGGTGGCGGATCAGGCGCAGGGTGACCGGGCCCGCCAGGGCGGCGAATAAGGCGAGTGCGAAGAGCGCGGACGTCATGTGTGGTCCCCCCGGAGTGCGGCGTCTCCGAAGAGGGTTACCGGTTCAGTCCGGGCATGACAAGTCGCCCTCGGCCCCCCTCAGCCCTCCCGCTGTTCCGGCAGGACCGGGAACCGCCGCGGCGCCACCAGCAGCAGCACCAGCGCCGACGCGGCCGCCGCCAGGGTCGCGCCGAGGAAGATGTGGTCCCCGGCGGCGGCCACCGCCCGGCGCAGGTACTCGGCGGCCTCGGGGGCGAGGAGGTCGGGGTGGGTCAGGGCCTTGGAGACCTCGTCCAGGTTCGAGGGGAGACCGGCCACCGGGGCCTGCGCCAGCCGGCCGGCGATGGTGGCGTTGGCCACGGCCCCCAGCAGCGCCGCTCCGACGCTCTGCCCGACGTTGCGGCAGAACAGCACCGAGGCCGTGGTGGTTCCGCGCTCCTCCCAGCCCACCGTGGACTGGACCCCGACGATCAGCGGGAGCTGGAAGAGGCCGAGGGCCCCGCCCAGCAGCAGCATGATCAGAACGGGCTGCCAGACCGGCGGGGGATAGGGGAGCAGGGTGAAGGCGCCGAGGACGGCGGCGGCCAGGGCGACCCCGGTGGCGGCGGTGTTGCGGAAGCCGATGCGCCGGTAGACGTGCTGGGCGAGGGCGGCGCTGATCGGCCAGCTCAGGGTCATCGCGGAGGTGACCAGGCCGGCGCCGGTCGGGCCGAGGCCCAGTACGGTCTGGGCGTACGTCGGCATGAACACCATCGGGGCGACCATCAGCAGGCCGAGCCCGGCCATGGCCAGGTTGACGGCGGCGATGGTGCGCCGGCGCCACACCCAGCCGGGCAGGATGGGCTGCTCGGCCCGGCGTTCGATCCAGACGACGAGCGCGCCCAGCGCGGCGCTCGCTCCCAGCAGGCCCAGCGAGGGCACCGACAGCCAGGGCCAGGCGACTCCGCCCTGCACCAGCGCGAAGAGCAGCAGCCCCCCGCAGACGAAGACGGCGACGGCTCCCTGCCAGTCGACCGGGCCGGTGCGGCCGGGGGGCCGGGTGGGCTCGACCAGGTGGCGGCTGATGATCAGCAGGGCGGCGGCGGCAAGCGGCAGGTTGAGCAGGAAGATCCAGCGCCAGTCGGTGTACGTGGCGATCAGCCCGCCGAGCGCGGGGCCGGCCAGTGCCGAGGTGGCCCAGACCGCGGACATCCGGGCCTGGATGCGCGGCCGTTCCTTGAGCGGGTAGAGATCGGCGGCCAGGGTCTGGACGGTGCCTTGCAGGGCGCCGCCGCCCAGGCCCTGGAGGATCCGGAAGGCGATGAGGGCGGCCATGTTCCAGGCGGCCGCGCACAGCAGCGAGCCGAGCAGGAAGAGGCTGATGCCGAGGAGCAGGACGGGCTTGCGGCCGTAGGTGTCGGAGAGCTTGCCGTAGAGGGGCAGGGTGACCGTTCCGGCCAGGACGTAGCCCGAGAAGATCCAGGAGAAGACGGCGAAGCCGCCGAGGTCGCCGACGATCTGCGGGACGGCGGTGGCGACGATGGCGGCGTCGAGGGCGACGAGGCTCATGGTCAGCATCAGGGCGGCGACGACGGCGGTACGGGGCCGCCCGGGCGGGGACTCCGCCCCCGGAGCCGGAGCCGGAGCCGGAGCCGGAGCCGGAGCCGGAGCCGGATCCGTCGCGGCGCCCGTCTTGGCACCTGTTTTGGCACCCGCCTCGTAGGAGGGACGGCTTCCGGGTGCGGCGGGGGCGCCCCCGGGTATGCCTCCGGCATTTTCGCCGGTGCTCGCGCCCGTGCTCTCCCCTGAGCCCATGGAAAACCCTTTCCCCCGTGCGTACCTGCGCGGACACCATCTCACTGCGGCATGACGGGGCGGTATCCCCTCAGGGCGCCTCGTCCCCATGGGCGAGATCCCCTAGGGGTTGGTCCTCACAAGGATCCAGGGGCGCTTCGTCCCAGGGGAGGAGGAGGAAAGGGCGCGGAGGTCCTTAACTGGTTTCTACAGGGCGGGAGTCCGGGGGGTAGGGCTAGCACCCCTATGGATACGGCGATTGGCACCAGCGCGCCGCGGAACCCCGCCCAGCAGACTTCGAATGAAGCGCGGCACAGCGCGCGAGTGACATCGAACCGACGACCGTACGCATCAGAAGAACGAGGGGAAACACCGTGACAACGGCTATGACCGAAACCAGGCACGGGGGTACTGGAGGGCATGAGGCCGTCGCGGCGCGGGCGCGGAAGGTCGTCAAGGCCTACGGCTCCGGCGAGACGCGGGTGGTTGCCCTCGACGCGGTGGACGTGGACATCCACCGCGGCCAGTTCACCGCGATCATGGGGCCCTCGGGCTCCGGCAAGTCCACGCTGATGCACTGCCTGGCCGGTCTGGACACGGTGACGAGCGGCCAGATCTTCCTGGACGACACCGAGATCACCGGGCTGAAGGACAAGAAGCTCACGCAGCTGCGCCGGGACCGGATCGGCTTCATCTTCCAGGCCTTCAACCTGCTGCCGACGCTCAACGCCCTGGAGAACATCACGCTCCCCATGGACATCGCCGGCCGCAAGGCCGACGCGGAGTGGCTGAACCGGGTCGTGGAGACCGTGGGCCTGGCGGGCCGCCTCAAGCACCGTCCGACCGAGCTCTCCGGCGGCCAGCAGCAGCGCGTGGCGGTCGCCCGCGCCCTGGCCTCCCGGCCCCAGATCATCTTCGGCGACGAGCCGACCGGAAACCTCGACTCCCGGGCCGGCGCGGAAGTCCTGGGCTTCCTGCGCCGTTCGGTGAACGAGCTGGGCCAGACCATCGTCATGGTCACCCACGACCCCGTCGCCGCCTCCTACGCGGACCGCGTCATCTTCCTCGCCGACGGCCGGATCGTGGACGAGATGCACCGGCCCACCGCCGACCAGGTCCTGGACCGCATGAAGGACTTCGACGCGCGTGGGCGGACGTCATGACCGTCATGAAGACCGCGCGGCGCAATTTCTTCGCGCACAAGGGGCGCATGGCGCTCTCCGCCGTGGCCGTCCTGCTGTCCGTCGCCTTCGTCTGCGGGACGCTGGTGTTCACGGACACCATGAACACGACCTTCGACAAGCTGTTCGCGGTCACCAACTCCAATGTCACGGTCACCCCGAAGGAGGCCGAGAACAGCGGGGAGACCCCCGACACCGGCAAGCCGCAGGCGCTGCCCGCCTCCGTCGTCGGGCAGGTGGGGAAGGCCGAGGGCGTGAAGTCCGTCGAGGGCGGCGTCTCCTCGATGGCGGTCACCGTCGTCAACTCCAAGAACGAGAACCTCGGCTCGACCACCGGAGCCCCGACCTTCGCGGGCAACTGGACCGAGAACGAACTGAAGTCGATGAAGATCATCGAGGGGCAGGCCCCGCGCGGCCCCACCGACGTGATGATCGACGGCGACACCGCGAAGAAGCACCACCTGAAGCTCGGTGACGACATCCGCACCATCGCCGTCACCGGCGACGTCCGCTCCAAGATCACCGGCATCGCCGCCTTCACCGTGACCAACCCGGGTGCGACCGTCGTCTACTTCGACACCGCCACCGCGCAGCAGAAGCTGCTCGGCGCCCCGGACGCCTTCACCCACCTGAACGTCACCGCCAAGGACGGGGTGAGCGACGCGCAGCTCAAGGCGAACGTCGCCGCCGCCCTCGGCGCCGACACCTACAAGTTGCAGACCGCGAAGGAAGCCGCGGACGCGAACAAGAAGAGCATGGACTTCCTCGGCATCATGAAGTGGGTGATGCTCGGCTTCGCCGCGATCGCCTTCCTCGTCGGGATCTTCCTGATCTTCAACACCTTCTCGATGCTGGTCGCCCAGCGCACCCGTGAGATCGGCCTGATGCGGGCCATCGGCGCCGACAGCGGCCAGGTGCTCAAGTCGGTGGTCATCGAGGCCCTGCTGCTCGGCGTGGTCGGCTCGATCCTCGGCGTCGCCGCCGGCGTCGGCCTGGCCGTCGGCCTGATGCAGCTCATGAGCCAGATGGGCATGAGCCTGTCCACCGAGGACCTGACCATCGCCTGGACCACGCCGGTCATCGGCATCGTCCTCGGTGTCGTCGTCACCGTCGTCTCCGCCTTCATACCGGCCCGCCGGGCCGGCAAGGTCTCCCCGATGGCGGCCCTGCGCGAGTCCGGCACCCCCGGTGACAAGAAGGCCGGCCGGATCCGCGCCGCCCTGGGCCTGGGCCTCACCGGCATCGGTGCCGCGGGCCTGTACCTCGCCGGGACCGCCGACACCGCCGGCACCGGAGCGCAGTGGCTGGGGCTGGGCGTCCTGTTCACCCTCATCGGCTTCATCGTGATCGGCCCGCTCCTCGCGGGCGTCGTGGTCCGGGCACTGTCCGCCCCGGTGCTGCGGCCCTTCGGCTCCATAGGCCGCCTCGCCGAGCGCAACGCGCTGCGCAACCCGCGCCGCACCGGCGCCACCGCCGCCGCGCTGATGATCGGCCTCGCGCTGGTCGCCTGCCTGTCGGTGGTCGGTTCCTCGATGGTGGCCTCGGCCACCGACGAGCTCGACAAGTCGGTCGGCGCGGACTTCATGGTGCAGTCCATGACGGGCCAGCCGGTCGTACCACAGGCCGAGGAGGCACTGCGGGCCACGCAGGGCCTGGACCACGTCACGGCCTACCGGGAGGTGGACGCCAAGATCACCACCCCCGACGGCACCACCGAGATCTACGGCCTCGGAGCCACGGACCCCACGTACGCGAAGGACATCCGCCGCAAGATGATCGCCGGCGAGCACGCGGCGGCGTACAAGCCGGGCTCGATGTCGGTGGGCTCCGAATTCGCCACCAAGCACCAGGTGAAGCTCGGTGACGAGCTGACGGTCGCCTTCACCGGCGGCAAGACCACCAAGCTCAAGGTCGCGGCGATCACCAGCGACGAGGGCAACCTCGACAAGGGCATGAAGTACATCAGCACCGCCGTCGCCGAGGCGAACCTGCCCGCCGACAAGATGCCCAGGCCCTTCATGCTGCTGGCCACCGCGAAGGACGGCCAGGACGCCGCCGCGTACAAGGCGGTCAAGGCTGATCTGGCCGAGTACCCGCAGTACCAGGTGCTCAACCAGACCGACTACAAGCAGGCACTGAAGGACCAGGTCGGCCAGTTGCTGAACGTGGTCTACGCCCTCCTCGCCCTCGCGATCATCGTCGCGGTCCTGGGCGTGGTGAACACCCTGGCCCTCTCGGTGGTCGAGCGGACCCGCGAGATCGGCCTGATGCGCGCCATCGGCCTCTCCCGCCGCCAGCTGCGCCGCATGATCCGCCTGGAGTCGGTGGTCATCGCCCTCTTCGGCGCCCTGCTCGGCCTCGGCCTGGGCATGGGCTGGGGCGCCACCGCCCACCAGCTCCTCGCACTGGAGGGCATGAAGATCCTCGAGATCCCGTGGCCCACCATCCTCGGCGTGTTCGCCGGCTCCGCCCTGGTCGGCCTGCTGGCCGCCCTGGTCCCGGCCTTCCGGGCGGGCCGGATGAACGTCCTGAACGCGATCGCCAGCGAGTAGTCGCCGGTCGGTCGTTCGGGGGAGCCCCGGCCCCGCCTCACCCTTTCGGGTGGGGCGGGGCCGGGGTCGTTCACACGCTCATGACGGGCACGTCGTAGAGCGGGATGTGCTTGTCCCGGGTGACGAGGGTGAGGCCCTCGGCCTGGGCCTGGGCGATCAGTATCCGGTCGAAGGGGTCCTTGTGGTGGGCGGGCAGCCGCCCCGCCCGGACGCCGTGTTCCGCGGTGATCGGCAGGGGGAGGAACTGCGTATCCCGCGCGCGCACCGCCAGGTCTTCCGGACTGTTCAGCTTTCCCGTGGCCTGCTTCACGGAGATCTCCCACGGGGTCACGGCGCTCATGTAGACGTACCGCTCGTGGGCCAGGAGATCCCGTGTTTCGTCGGACAGCTCGCCCCCCAGCCACCACAGGACGACGTGCGTGTCGAGCAGAATGCTCATGCGTCGGCCCCGAAGGCCTCGGCGAACCCGTCGGGGAGGTCGTCGAAGTCGTCGGCGATCTCCACCAGGCCGCGCAGCGCGCCGTAGTCTGTCCGCCGGACCTTCCCCGCGAGCGGGATCACCTTGGCGACCGGCTCGCCGGCCTTGCTGATGATCACCTCTTCGCCGGTGGCGACGGTCTCCAGGATCTTGGAGAAGTTCGTCTTCGCCTCGTGGACGTTGTACTGCCGGGCCGCTTCCATCGCGCACTCCAGGGCATGGGGCAGGGGTGGACTAACTGTCGGGCTAAGCGTAATCAGGTCGGCCCAGTCCGCGCCAGTTCCATCACCCCCACGGGGGACCCGGATCCCACGCGCGGGTGTCGGAGCCGCGTCGTAGGGTGGGATCCCCCGGCCCGTTCGACGTGTCGGGCCCTTCGCGTTGCCGCCTCGCGGGGACGTGCCGCACCTCACCGGACGGAAAGCCGCCTTCATGAGCCTGCACGGACTGCTCGACGCCGTCACCCGGGATCCCGCACTCGCCGAGGCGGTCACCGCGGCCGGCGACGGCAACCGCATGCACGTGGACCTCGTCGGCCCGGCCGCCGCGCGGCCCTTCGCCATCGCCGCGCTGGCCACCCGCACCCAGCGGACCGTGCTCGCGGTCACCGCCACCGGACGGGAGGCGGAGGACCTGGCCGCCGCGCTGCGTTCCCTGCTGCCCCCCGACGAGGTGGCGGAGTACCCCTCCTGGGAGACGCTGCCGCACGAACGGCTGAGCCCGCGCAGCGACACCGTGGGCCGCCGGATCGCCGTACTGCGCCGCCTCGCGCACCCGAGCAAGGACGACCCCGCCACCGGCCCGGTCTCCGTGGTCGTCGCGCCGATCCGCTCCGTGCTCCAGCCGCAGGTCAAGGGGCTCGGGGACCTGGTCCCGGTGAGCCTGCGCCAGGGCGAGAGCGTGGACCTCGGCGCGGTGACGGGGGCACTCGCCGCAGCCGCGTACGCCCGCGTGGAACTCGTCGAGAAGCGCGGCGAGTTCGCGGTGCGCGGCGGCATCCTCGACGTGTTCCCGCCCACCGAGGAGCACCCGCTGCGCGTGGAGTTCTGGGGCGACGAGGTCGAGGAGATCCGCTACTTCAAGGTCGCCGACCAGCGCTCCCTGGAGATCGCCGAGCACGGCCTGTGGGCCCCGCCCTGCCGCGAACTGCTGCTGACCGACGAGGTGCGCGGGCGCGCCGCGGCCCTCGCCGAACTCCACCCCGAGCTGGGCGAACTGCTCCACAAGATCGCCGAAGGCATCGCCGTCGAGGGCATGGAGTCCCTGGCGCCGGTCCTGGTCGACGACATGGAGCTGCTGATCGACGTCCTGCCGGCCGGGTCGATGGCCGTCGTGTGCGATCCGGAGCGGGTGCGGACGCGGGCCTCGGACCTGGTGGCGACCTCGCAGGAGTTCCTGATGGCCTCCTGGGCCGCCACCGCCGGCGGTGGCGAGGCCCCCATCGACGTGGGCGCGGCCTCGCTCCGCGGGATCGCCGACGTACGGGAGCACGCGCGCGAGCTCGGCATGATGTGGTGGTCGGTGTCCCCGTTCGCCGCCGACGAGACGTTGACGTATGCCGCTGACGCGGCGGGGGCGATCGGCCGCGACACCCTCTCCCTCGGCATGCACGCCCCCGAGGCCTACCGCGGCGACACCGCCCGCGCGCTCGCCGACACCAAGGCCTGGCTCGCCGACGGCTGGCGCACCGTCTTCCTGACCGAGGGCCACGGCCCGGCCGCCCGTACCGTCGAAGTGCTCGGCGGTGAGGGCATCGCGGCCCGCCTGGAGGCGGACGTCACCGAGCTGGAGCCCTCGCTGGTCCACGTCTCGTGCGGCTCCCTCGACAACGGCTTCGTCGACCCGGTCCTCAAACTCGCCGTCCTCACCGAGACCGACCTGACCGGTCAGCGCACCGCCAGCAAGGACCTCGGCCGGATGCCGACCCGGCGCCGCAAGACGATCGACCCCCTCACCCTGGAGGTCGGCGACTACATCGTCCACGAGCAGCACGGCGTCGGCCGCTACATCGAGATGGTGCAGCGCACCGTGCAGGGCGCCACCCGCGAGTACCTGCTCGTCGAGTACGCGCCGGCCAAGCGCGGCCAGCCCGGCGACCGCCTCTACATCCCCACCGACCAGCTGGAGCAGGTCACCAAGTACGTCGGCGGCGAGGCCCCGACCCTGCACCGGCTCGGCGGCGCCGACTGGACCAAGACCAAGGCGCGCGCGAAGAAGGCGGTCAAGGAGATCGCCGCCGACCTCATCAAGCTCTACAGCGCCCGCATGGCGGCCCCCGGCCACACCTTCGGCCCCGACACCCCCTGGCAGCGCGAGCTGGAGGACGCCTTCCCGTACGCGGAGACCCCCGACCAGCTCACCACCATCGCCGAGGTCAAGGAGGACATGGAGAAGTCGGTTCCCATGGACCGCCTGATCTGCGGGGACGTCGGCTACGGAAAGACCGAGATCGCGGTCCGCGCCGCCTTCAAGGCGGTCCAGGACGGCAAGCAGGTCGCCGTCCTCGTCCCGACCACGCTGCTGGTGCAGCAGCACTTCGGCACCTTCTCCGAGCGGTACGCGCAGTTCCCGGTCAAGGTGAAGGCGCTGTCCCGCTTCCAGAGCGACACCGAGTCCAAGGTGACGCTGGAGGGCCTGCGCGAGGGCTCCGTCGACATCGTCATCGGCACGCACCGGCTGTTCTCGCAGGAGACCAAGTTCAAGGACCTGGGCCTGGTCATCGTCGACGAGGAGCAGCGGTTCGGCGTCGAGCACAAGGAGCAGCTGAAGAAGCTGCGCGCCAACGTGGACGTGCTGACGATGTCCGCGACCCCCATCCCGCGCACCCTGGAGATGGCGGTCACCGGCATCCGCGAGATGTCCACGATCACCACCCCGCCCGAGGAGCGCCACCCGGTCCTGACCTTCGTCGGCCCCTACGAGGAGAAGCAGATCGGCGCCGCGATCCGCCGCGAGCTGCTCCGCGAGGGCCAGTGCTTCTACATCCACAACCGGGTCGAATCCATCGACCGGGCGGCCGCCAAACTGCGCGAGATCGTGCCCGAGGCGCGCATCGCGACGGCGCACGGCCAGATGTCCGAACAGGCCCTGGAACAGGTCGTGGTGGACTTCTGGGAGAAGAAGTTCGACGTCCTCGTCTCCACGACGATCGTCGAGTCCGGCATCGACATCTCCAACGCCAACACCCTCATCGTGGAGCGCGGCGACAACTTCGGCCTCTCCCAGCTGCACCAGTTGCGCGGCCGCGTGGGCCGTGGCCGCGAGCGCGGATACGCGTACTTCCTCTACCCGCCGGAGAAGCCGCTGACCGAGACCGCGCACGAGCGGCTCGCGACGATCGCCCAGCACACCGAGATGGGCGCCGGCATGTACGTGGCGATGAAGGACCTGGAGATCCGCGGCGCGGGCAACCTGCTCGGCGGCGAGCAGTCTGGCCACATCGCGGGCGTCGGCTTCGACCTCTACATCCGGATGGTCGGCGAGGCCGTGGCCGACTACCGGTCGGCCGTCGACGGAGCGGTCGAGGAGGAGCCGCCGCTGGAGGTCAAGATCGAGCTGCCGGTCGACGCGCACGTCCCGCACGACTACGCGCCGGGCGAGCGGCTGCGCCTCCAGGCGTACCGGTCCATCGCGGCGGCCAACTCCGAGGAGGACGTCAAGGCGGTCCGCGAGGAGCTCACCGACCGCTACGGCAAACTGCCGGAGCCGGTGGAGAACCTGCTGCTGGTGGCCGGACTGCGGATGCTCGCCCGCGCCTGCGGGGTCGGCGACATCACCCTCCAGGGCCCCAACATCCGCTTCGGGCCCGTGGAGTTGCGCGAATCGCAAGAGCTGCGGCTGAAGCGGCTCTACCCGGGTTCGGTGATCAAGCCGGCCGCCTCGCAGGTGCTGGTGCCGCGGCCGAAGACCGCCCGGGTGGGCGGGAAGCCGCTGGTCGGACGGGAACTGCTGGGCTGGACCGGGGAGTTCCTCGCCACGATCCTCGGTTCGTAGGCGCGGCGCCCCCGGGCGCGGCGCCCGTAGGTATGGCGCCCGTAGGTATGGCGCCCGTAGGTATGGCGCCCGTAGGTACGGCGCCCGTAGGTACGGCGACGGCCGCGGCGGGGACCTTCCGGTCCCGGTTCGCGGCCGATCGCGTTCCCGCGGAGGCTACTTGTTCGGGTCGTCGTCGATGCCGAGCTTCTCTTCCATCTGCTGCTGGGCCTTGTCGATCTGGTCGGCGTACTTGTTGCCGGTCTTCTCGTTGGCCTCTTGTTCGAGGTTGTCGGAGATGTCCTTGCCCTTGTCCTTGAACCTGTCGAAAATCCCCATGCTCGGGCTCCTTCCGTGATCCCGTTTGCGACGCTACGCCCGTTTGGGGTGGTTCGCCTTCCGGGGGGTCGGAACGTCCCGTAAAGGCAGGAACCCTTTCCTGCCGCCGTGCTTCTCCCGTGTCTTCTCGGCGGTGAAGCCGAGGTCTTCGATGGTTCCCCCTGGGTCGGGTCCTGGGCCGCCGCCGTTCGGGCCGGGCCCTGGACCACCCCCTGCATCAGGTCATGGGCCGCCCTTTGGGCCGGGCCCGGACCACTTCCCGCCTCAGGCCTTTGGTCAGCTCTTCTTCCAGTCCTGGCAGTCGACCGTCGTGAAGAAGCCGTCCCCGGCGGCGATCGTCACGACGGCCTGGCCCTCGGGGTTCTCGTTGGCGATGACCGTGTCGAGGCTGCCGGTCGCGTCCTTGGTGCGCTCCCAGTAGCAGCCGCTGCCGTCCTCGGTGGAGCCCGCGGACTTGTAGGTGCCCGGCGCGATGTCGACGCCGACCTTGAGCATGCCGCCCTTGCCGGAGATCTCGGCCTTCGGCGTGCCCTTGGCCTTCGGGTCCACGAGCTCCCAGCCCTTGCAGCCCTCGGTCTTGAAGATCTTGTCGGTGGCGCCGATGGCCACGTACGAGAGGCCCACGACGTTGGCGTTGTCGAAGATCGACTCCGGCTCGCCCTTGGAGTCCTTGGCGCGCTCCCAGTAGCAGTTGTCGTCGGCCTTGTTGCCCGCCGAGCGGTAGAGGCCGGGCTGGACGTCGGAGCCGACCTGGAAGGTGCCGCTGCCCTTGATGGCCGACTTCGCCTTGCCCGCGTCGGGGGCCGGGGCGCTGCTCTTCGCCGCCGGCTTCGAGGCGGCCGCGTCGGCGCCCTTGTCGGCGGGGGTGTCGGCGCCGCCGCATGCGGTGAGCGTCACGAGGGCGACGGCCGCGCCGCATCCCGCCAGGACCTTGGTGCGGGCGGCGCGGGCGATCCAACTGGTGCGCGTGGTCTGGGACATGTGTGTGGCTCCTGCCTGATCTGACGGCCTGTTCGGTGGGATCATCACAACAGAGCCTGTGAACCGAGTCAACGAGTTTCTGGGAGATTGTTAAATTCACACTGTGAAGGAGTCTCTCCGCTCTGCGGCTGTATGCTCGCGCACATGCCGGAGCAGAAGCCCCCCACCGAGGCCCCAGCCGCCCCCCGCGTCACCGCCCCCGAAGCCCCCGCCGAAGCCCCCGCCGAAGCGACCCCCGAAGCCGCCCCCGAAGTCACCGCCGCCGACATCGCCCGCCTCGCGGGAGTCGGCCGCGCCGCCGTGAGCAACTGGCGCCGCAGGCACACCGACTTCCCCCGCCCCGTCGGCGGCACCGAGACCAGCCCCTCCTTCGCGCTGGCCGAGGTCACCGACTGGCTCCGGGCCCAGGGCAAGCTGGCCGAGGTGCCGCTGCGCGAGCGCGTCTGGCAGTACGTCGCCGCCCACCCCGGCGGCTCCGTGGCCGCGCTCGTCAAGGCCGGGAGCGCGCTGCTCCTCGTACGCGACCGGCCCAGGGAGTGGCTGGAGGCCGCGGCCGTCTCCGACGAGCGGATGGCCACCCTGCTGGCGCCCGCCCTGGACCGGGTGCTCGCCCTGCGGTTCGGGCCCGTGCACCCGCTCGGAGCCACCGCCCCCCTGGCGCCCGCCTCCGTGCCCCTCCTGCGGGCCGCCGCCGAACTCGCCGCCGAACTCGGCACCAAGGGCGCCTTCGAGTTCCTGCTCGGCCGCCACCTCGAAGCCAACCCCCGCCAGTACACGCTCACTCCGGACGGCCTCGCCACCCTCATGGCCGCCCTCGCCGGGCCGTCGCCCAAGACCGTCCTGGACCCCGCCTGCGGCACCGGCACCCTGCTGCGGGCCGTCCCCGGGGCCATCACCCGCTACGCGCAGGACAGCTCGCCCGAACTCGCCTCCCTCGCCGCCCTGCGCCTCGCCCTCCAGTCGGACGCCCCGGTCCGCGCGGCCGCCGCCGACAGCCTGCGCGCCGACGCCTTCGCGCGCCCCGCCGCCGAACCGGTCGACGCCGTTCTCTGCCACCCGCCGTTCAACGAACGCAACTGGGGCCACGAGGAGCTGGCCTACGACCCGCGCTGGGAGTACGGGCTGCCCGCCCGCGCGGAATCCGAACTCGCCTGGGTCCAGCACGCCCTGGCCCACCTGCGCGAGGGCGGCACCGCCGTCCTGCTCATGCCGCCCGCCGCCGCCGCCCGCCGCTCCGGCCGCCGCATCCGCGCCGACCTGCTGCGCCGGGGCGCGCTGCGAGCCGTCGTGGCCCTCCCGGCCGGCGCCGCGCCGCCGTACGGGATCCCGCTGCACCTGTGGGTGCTGCGCAGGCCCGCCCCGCACGCCGCGGCCCCCTCCGGGCTGCTCCTCGTGGACACGGCCGCGCTCGCCGACGGTCCCGGACCGGGTCCGGGGCGGGCCGGGTGGGCCGCCGTGCACGGTGCGGTGGAGGAGGCCTGGACGGCGTACGAGCGCGGCGGCCCGGCCCCGGACGTCCCGGACCTCCCGGGCGTGCGCCGCGTGGTGCCCGTCGTGGAGCTGCTCGACGACGACGTGGACCTGACCCCGGCCCGCCACCTGCCGCCGCCCGCCGCGGGCGGCGGCGTGGCCGAGCTGACCGCCGTACGGGACCGGTTGGACTCGACGCTGACCCGCGCGGCCCGGCTCACCCCGCCGGCCCCGCCCGCCGCCTCCCCGGACGGTCCCGCCGCCGCGCCGGCCAGGCTGCCGCTGACCACCGTCGGCGAACTCGCCCGCGCCGGAGCCCTGCTCCTGTACACGGGCACCGGCGGCGGGGCGGGCCGGGCCCCCGTCCTGACCGAGTACGACGTGAGCGCCGGCACCGGCCCCTCCGGCACGCCGGCCGACGCCGCGGAGCAGCCGCTGCTGACCGCGCCCGGTGATGTGGTCGTCCCCCTCACCGGTGGCGCCGGCGTGGCCCGCGTGGTCGACGCGGCCACCGCCGGGGCCGCGCTCGGCCGGGGCCTACAGCTGCTGCGGCCCGACCCGGCCGCGCTGGACCCCTGGTTCCTGGCCGGCTTCCTGCGCGCCACCGCCAACAACCGGCGCGCCAGCAGCCACGCCTCCACCACGACCCGGCTCGACGTGCGCCGCCTCGAACTGCCCCGGCTGCCGCGGACCGAGCAGGAGGTCTACGGGGCGCGGTTCCGGGCGCTGGCCGAGTTCGAGGACGCCCTGAGGCTGGCCGCCCGGCTCGGGGAGCAGCTCGTACAAGGGCTGTACGACGGGCTGTCGGACGGCACGGTCCGGCCGGAATGACCCACCCGGCCGGGGCGACCGACCGCCCGGGGCTGCGACCGTACAACGGTTGAGCGCATCCCCTCACTCCCGGCCGGGAACGCTGTATACGCTCTGACCCGGAATCCCCCGCAGTTCTTCGTCCTTCCGCCCTTTCTCCGCACGGCCCGTCAGGAGCAGCGATGCACGGCCCAGGCACTCCGCCGCCCCACGGTCACCAGCCCAGCACCGGGGGCGTGGTGGCCCTGCGCGTGCTGTTCGCGCTGCTGCCCATCCTGAGCTGCGGGTTCCTCGCCTGGGGGACGATGCTGCGGCTCGCGCTGGTCACCCGCAAGTCCCGGGACTGGTGGCTGCTCGGGGTCTCCTGCGCGGTCGAGGTCGGGTCGCTGGCGCTGATCGGCGCGGACCCGACCGCCGACGCCAGCGGCTGGCAGGGCAACGCGGGGGCCTTCGGCACGCTGCTGAACGGCCTCGTGGTGTGCATCTACTACCTCGTGGCCGAGATCAGGCACTTCGAGGCGCTCAAGTCCGGCCCCGCCGCGGCCGGCTGGTACCCGCCGCCCGCCTCCTCCTACGTACCGCCCCAGCAGCAGGCCGGGCCCGCCTACGGCTACCCGCCGGCGGCCCAGCCCGCCCCGCAGCGGCACCAGCAGCAGCACCAGTCGCAGCACCAGCAGCCGCAGCACCAGTCGCAGCACCAGCAGCCCCACCAGACCGCCCCGCAGCAGACCCCCGAGTCCGCACCCTCCCCGACCCCGCCCCCGCGCATCGGGCAGGTCCGCGCCGAACTCGACGAGCTCAGCGAGCTCCTGCGCCGTCAGCAGCCGCCCCGCGACGAGGACCCCCGCCCGTGACGGACCGGCTCATCGGCGACCGCTACCAGCTCGCCACCATCCTGGGCCAGGGCGGCATGGGCCAGGTCTGGACGGCCTACGACCGGCGCCTGGACCGCCGCGTCGCGGTCAAACTGCTGCGCCCCGACAAGGTGGCCGGCCCCGGCTCCGTGGCCGAGGAGCTGCGCCGCCGCTTCGTGCGCGAATGCCGGGTCACGGCCCAGGTCGACCACCCCGGACTGGTCACCGTCCACGACGCGGGCAGCGACGGCGACGAGCTGTACCTCGTCATGGGGTACGTGGAGGGCGCCGACCTCGCCGACCACCTCGCCGAGCACGACCCCTACCCGTGGCCCTGGGCGGTCTCGGTGATCGCGCAGCTGTGCTCGGTGCTGTCGGCCGTGCACGCGGTGCCGATCGTCCACCGGGACCTGAAGCCGCGCAACGTCATGGTCCGACCCGACGGGACCGTGCTGGTCCTGGACCTCGGTGTCGCCTCCGTGATGGACACCGACACCACCCGCCTCACCAGCACCGGCTCGCCCATCGGCAGCCCCGCGTACATGGCCCCCGAGCAGGCCATGGGCGGAGCCGTGGGCCCGCACACCGACCTCTACGCGCTCGGCGTGGTCCTGTACGAGCTGCTCTCCGGCAACGTCCCCTTCGCCGGCTCCACGGCGCTCGGGGTGCTCCACCGGCACCTGTACGAACCCCCGCTGCCGGTCCGCCAGTTGCGCCCCGAGGTACCGCAGCAGCTGGAAGCCCTGCTGCTGAAGCTGCTGGCCAAGGACCCGCAGGACCGGCCCGCCTCCGCGCAGGCGGTGTACGCGGCCCTCGCGCCGCTGCTGCCCCACCACGGCTCGGGCGCCCCGACAGGCCCCCTCGACCCGACCCGCCCCTTCCTGCGCCCGCAGGCCCCCTGGCCCGACCGCGCCACCGTGATCCCGCCCCGGCCCGCCACCCCGCCCCCGCCGCCGAGGCCGGACGTCCCGGCGGCCGTGGAGGAGGCCAAGAAGCTCCTCGACCAGGGCAGGCTCACCCAGGCCGTGGACATCCTCGGCGGCATCCTCCCGGCGGCGGCCGAGCAGCACGGCGCACACTCGCCCGTGGTCCGCTCCCTGCGCAAGCAGTACGCGGCCACCCTGATGGACGACGGCCAGTACCGCCGCGCCCTGCCCGAACTGCGGCGGCTCGCGGAGGAGTTCCCGGCCGGCGACCCGCAGGCCCTGCGCTTCCGCTACGACGCGGCCCAGTGCCTGGAGCAGCTCGGCGAACCGGCGGCCGCCCTCGCCGAGTACCGCGCGCTGCTGCCGCTCTTCGAGAACCACTACGCGAACCCGGACCCGGGCCTCCCGCTGGAGGTCCGCCGCCGGATAGCGCACCTGCTGCTCTCCCTCGGCGACCGCCCGGCGGCCCACGACACCCTGGCCCGCCTCCTCTTCGACGCGGAACGCCTGCACGGCCCGAACCACCCCTTCACCGAGGAGGTCCGCCGCACCCTGCACTGGCTGGGTCAGGTCCGCTGACCTACCGGCCGGGTCGGCTGACCTACCGACCGGGTCGGCTGACCACCGGACGGGTCCGCTGATCGACCGGACGGGTCCGCTGACCGACCGGCCGGGTCGGCTGACGTACTGGCCGGGTCCGCCGCCGCAGGCCCAGCAGGACCGCCAGGACCAGCAGGGCCCCGGCCGCCACGGCCGCGCCCGGGACGAGGCCCGGCGGGCGGAAGGTACAGGTGAGGCTGGTGGTGCGGCCGTCCAGCGGGATCGCGACCAGGCCCAGCCGGGCCGAGGCCGGGCGCCCGTCGCAGCTCCAGCCCGCGATCGCGGGGACGGAGAGCACCGCCGTGCCCGTGCTGCCCGGCGGGAGCACCGCGTGGACGCCCGAGGAGCCGACCCGTACGGACACCGCCGCCGTGGCCCGCAGCCGGGCGACCGCCGCGGTCAGCAGGGAGCGGTCCAGGCAGGACAGCTGCCGGTGCGCCGGCGCCGCCCCCTCGAAGAGCAGCACCGAGGCCCGGCCGTGCGAGGGCCCCAGGGGCTGCAGGGCCGCCCTGTTGCGCGGCGGGTTGGCGTTCAGCCGGAAGGCCGGCCCGTCCGCGAGGCGGGCCGTCCCGTTGTACTCCGGGGCCCACAGGAAGGCCTCGGTCCCCGCCCGGCAGACCCCGGGGGAGAGCGGATCCTCGTACACCCGCGCACCCAGCAGGAGCTCCTGGTTGGCGAAGGGCGAGGCCCCGTACGCCGGTTCCGGTCCCTCCGGGCGGACCGTGACCAGCGGCGGCACCTCCGCCCGCGCGACCGTGCCGTCGGGCCGCAGCCGGGCGCCGACGGAGAACACGGCGTCCGTCACCGGGTTGTCGAGGCTCTGCACGTTGCGGCCGCGCGAGGTCCAGCCCGCCCCGAGGGCCACCATGGTCCGCGTGAACAGGTCCGGGGTGTGGCTGCTGTAGTACGCGCCGCCCTCCCCGCCCAGCAGCATCGGGTCGTTGCCGGTCAGCGCCGGCCGCCCGGCGTCCGTGCGGTACGCGGGCCAGCCCTCGGCGCCCTTCAGGGCATCGGCCCGCGCGGTGTGCGCCGCGCCCCACACCGGGTAGTCGTCCAGGCCCGCCAGCTTGCCCCGCTGCCCGTGGGCGGTGGTCGCCGCCGCCTGGGCCAGCAGCACCAGCGCCAGCACGGCCGCCGCCGGCAGGACCAGGCGCCGGTGGCGCAGCGCCCACCAGGCGGCCCCCGCCAGGACCAGGCCGCCGCCGAAGAGGGCGAGGCCCCAGGGGGTCGCCAGCCCGCTCCCGCTCGCCCCGAGCAGGACGCCCCCCAGCACCCCGGCGCCGCCCGCCAGCGCCCACGGCCCGGGCGGGCCGGCCGACAGCCCCGCCCAGGCGGCCATCGCCACGATCCCGGCCAGCACGAAGGTCTGCCGGTACGGGCTGCCGTTGGGCGTCGCGAAGAGGTGCCAGGCCAGGTGCGTCGGCATCCACTGGAAGGACAGCAGCACCAGCAGGACGAGCCCCGTCCACACCAGCCGCTCCCGCCCGGCCACGGCCCGGTGGAAGGGCAGGGCCGCCGCGAGCAGCAGGGCCCCGGTGCCGATGAACAGGGCGGGGGAGGAGAAGGAGTAGGTGGCGGGCAGCAGCCGGGCCAGCAGGTCCTCGGCCGGCACCGGGACGAAGGGCTTGAACCACCCCGGGTAGGCCTGCTTCGAGCTGAGGAAGAGGGGCACGAGCACCGGAGCCGACAGGGCGACGCCCAGCACGGTGGTCAGCGCCGCCCGCGCGAGGACCCGTAGCCGGTCCTTCACGCCCTCCCGGGTGAGGAGCAGCCGGACCAGAAGCACCAGGACCGCGCCCAGCGTCGCCATGTAGGCGGTGTAGAAGTTCGCCGTCCAGCAGAGCGCCACCACCACGACGGCCGCCACGGGCCGGCGCGCGCGCAGCGCCCACTCACCCGTCAGACACAGGAGCGGAAAGGCGATCAGCCCGTCCATCCACATCGGGTTGTACGAGGCCTCGATCACCGACCAGCCGCACAGCGCGTACGAGGCCCCGAGCAGCCCCGCCGCCCACGCCGGCCCGCGCCGCTGGGTGCGCAGCAGCCAGGCCATCGCCGCCGCCGCGGCCGCCGCCTTGAGCACGGTGACCACGTACACCGCGAGGTCGATGTCCTGGCGCGGGAACAGCCCCACCAGCACCGCGAACGGGCTGGTCAGATAGGTCCCGAAATCGGGCAGGAAGCTGCTCCCGTACCCGGACTGCCAGTTCAGCAGCAGTCCGCCCGCGGCGCGCCCGTGCAGCAGGTCCCACAGGTGCGCGTGGAACGGCACGAACTGATTGCCGAGGTCGTTGATGCTGCGATGGCGCGGCCCGTACGGGAAGACGCGCGCCACGGCGTCCCCGGCGACCACGGCCACCACCGTGACCAGGGCGGCGAGCGCCGAACCGAACAGGGACGGGCGGCGCGGGGAGCGGTGCGGTGTCGACATGGTGGGCCGACCGTGGCACTCCCGGTGGGCCGAAGGGTGGCCATTGAGGGACGCGAACCCCAACACCCCCGGAATCGTTGGTCGAACCAGTGGCTCTGATCACCCCGACTGCATAACATCGATCACCGCACGGCCCTTGTGCACCGAAGCACAATCTCCCGGCCCTGGAGGCTCCTTTGCACCGTCGCACAGCGCTCTCCGTTTCCGCCGCCCTGCTCCTGGCGGCCCCTCTGCTGTCCGCGTGCTCGGGCGAAGCCCGCCCCGGCACCGCGGCCGTGATCGGCGGCGAACGGATCACCACCTCCGCGCTCCAGGCCCAGGTGAACGACGTCCGCACCGCACAGAACAGCTCCGAACACGCGGCCGAGCTCATCGCGGCCGTCCCGCAGCTCGACCGGGTCAAGCTCAGCACGATGCTGCAGAGCCGGATCCTCGACCGGATGGCGAAGGACGCCGGGATCGCCGTCACCCCCAAGGAGCTCCAGGACGCCCGCAAGGCGTACGACGAGGGCAACCGCGGGGCCGCGGCCTTCGAGGAGGCGATCCTGCAGAAGGCCGCCGTCGCCCCCGACCAGATCGAGCGCTGGGTCCGCGACCAGGTGCTCTTCGAGAAGCTGAACGCCAAGTACGGCGAGGGCAAGCTCGCCGAGCCCGCCGCGAAGGCCGCGGCGGAGCTCGGCATCGAGGTCAACCCGCGCTACGGCGTCTGGGACGCCCAGCGCGTCACCCTCGGCGAGCACTCGACCCCGTGGATCACCCAGGTCACCCGTCCCGAGCAGCCCCCGGCCGGCGCCTAGGCCCTCGCCCGGGGGAGGTAGGTTCGGAGGGTGACTGACGACGTGTCCTCCGAGCCCACCGGCCGCATCGTGCTGCTGACCACCAGCCACCGGGTGGCCCCCGGCATGCTGTCCTGGCCCGCCTGGCAGACCCTGCACGCCGCGGACCGGGTGCTGTGCGCCGACCCGGGCCACGTCCAGCTCCCCTACCTGCGCGAAGCCGGCGTCGACGTCGCCCTGGAGGCACCCGACGCCCAGGCGCTGATCGAGGAGTGCGCCGGCGGGCACACCGTCGTCGTCCTGCTCAGCGGCGAGGGCGACCGGCGGCTCACCGACGGGCTGGCCCGCTTCGCCGGCTCGGGCCGGGTCGCCGTCCCGGACCTGGAGCTGCTGCCGGGCTCGTACGACCTGCCCGGCGCACGCCTGCTCGACCTCGTCCAGGTCATGGACCGGGTCCGGCGCGAATGCCCCTGGACCTCGGAGCAGACCCACCGGGGACTGGCGAAGTACGCCATCGAGGAGGCCTACGAGCTGGTCGAGGCCATCGAGGCCGGGGACCGCGAGGAACTGCGCGAGGAGCTCGGGGACGTCCTGCTCCAGGTGGTCTTCCACGCACGCATCGCTGAGGAGGGCGGTCCGGACGAAGAGGACGAGCCGTTCTCCATCGACGACGTGGCCGGGTCCCTCGTCGAGAAGCTGATCCACCGGCACCCGCACGTCTTCGGCGACGCGACGGCGCGGACCCCGCAGGACGTCAACGCGCACTGGCAGCGCACCAAGCAGGAGGAGAAGCAGCGGGACTCGGTGACCGACGGGATCCCGCTCGGCCAGCCCGGTCTCGCGCTCGCGGCCAAACTGGCGGGCCGCGCCCGTGCGGGGGCGGTGCCCGTGGAACTGCCCCGCGGCGAGGGCGTCGGGTACGAACTGCTGGAACTGGCGGCGCGCGCCGAGGCGGCGGGGACCGACCCCGAGACCGCGCTGCGCGCGGCGGCCCGGACCTACCGGGACGCGATCCGTACGGCCGAGGGCGTCGGCGAGTAGCCCTCAGCGGCGGGAGCCACCCCGCGACGGTGTCAGTACTCCCGGGGAGCGCGGCCGGACGGGTTGTGCCAGTGCGGGTCGGGGCGGTTCAGGAACCACTCGCCGAAGCCCATCGGGCGGCTTCCGTCCTCCTGGCTCCTGCCACTGGCGGGCACGGAGTCGTGGAAGATCCGGTCGGGGCGCGCGCCGAGCCCCTCCAGGAGGTACGAGGTCTCCCGGATGAACTGCGGCGGACCGCTCAGGTAGACGTCCTGGTCGGGCCAGAGCCCGCGGTTGCTGAGCGCGGTCGCCAGCCGGTCGGTGGCCTGGTTGCGGTGCCGGCCGGGGGCGGGGGTGATGTAGGTGACGCTCAGCCAGCCCAGGGAGTCGGCGTACGCGTCGATGAGCGGGCGGTCGTAGAGGTGCGGGGCGTCCCGTGCGACCACGAAGAGCCGCACGTCCTGATCGGGAGGGTGTTCCGCCAGGTCCTCCAGCATCGCGCGGACCGGGGCCCAGCCGGTGCCGGCGGCTATGAAGCTGACCGGGCGGTCCTCGCGGCGGAAGGTCATCTGCCCGCCGGCCGCGCCGAGCCGCAGCAGGTCCCCGGGCCGGGTCTCACGGATCAGGGCGGTGCTGAGGCGGCCGCCCTCGATCCGGCTGACGTGCAGGTCGAGCGTGCCGTCGGCGCGGGGCGCGTTGCCCAGGGAGTACGTGCGCCAGGTCGTCGGCACCCGGTCGCTGCTCACGCTCGCGTACTGGCCGGGGAGATGGGGGAAGTGCGCGTGCGGGCGGAGGGTCAGGACGCCGATGTCCTCCCCGTACAGCAGGTGGCGTACGACTTCCGCGTCCCACCAGGGCGGGTCCTCGCTGTCGGCGGCGCCGGCCATCATCGCTTCCGCGATCACCTGGTACGCCTCTGACCAGGCCTTCTCCGCCTGGGGGTGCCAGGCGGACCCGGAGGCCTCGGCGAGCGCGGCGATGAGGCTGGTGCCCACGGCCGCGTAGTGCTCGGGCCCCGCGAGGAACTTGCGGTGGTCGCGGCCGAGGTCGCGTAGATAGGGGACGAGCGTCTCGTTCTCCAGGTGGGCGATCACATGGGTGAGCGCGGCGAAGAGCCGGTCCCTTTGCCGTTCCATGTCTTCGGGGGAGGCCGGGAAGAGATCACGGACTCCGGGGTTGTGCCAGAAGAGGTGGGAGTAGAAGAACTTGACCGCGTGCTCGGCCCGTCTCTCCACCACCGCGAAGCTGCTTTTCAAGATCCTCACATCCACAAAACCGAAAGTAGGAACGCCGGGGAACGTGAGGTCAAGCCAGAGCCGATCTACGGACAGCCGCGATAAATAGCCCATATGGGGTGACGGGCGGCGGGCGGGATACGGTCTCCGGGTGCACGAGCAGACCCCCGCAGCCCCCGAAGAGCCCGCCGCCGACCAGTCCGTGGACGGACCCGCGCCCCTCTCCACCCCAGCCTCCACCCCAGTCTCCGCCTCGGTCTCCGCCTCACCTCCGACCCTGTTCGACTGGGAGTTCGCGACCGACCCGTACCCGGCGTACGCCTGGCTGCGCGAGCACGCCCCCGTGCACCGCACCACGCTCCCCAGCGGGGTCGAGGCCTGGCTCGTCACCCGGTACGCCGACGCCCGCCAGGCCCTCGCCGACCAGCGGCTCAGCAAGAACCCGGCCCACCACGAGGGCTCCGCACACGCCAAGGGCCGCACCGGGATCCCCGGGGAGCGCAAGGCGGAGCTGATGACCCACCTCCTCAACATCGACCCGCCGGACCACACCCGGCTGCGCCGGCTGGTGTCGAAGGCGTTCACCCCGCGCAGGGTCGCCGAGTTCATCCCGCGGGTGCAGGAACTGACCGACCACCTCATCGACCAGTTCTGCGAGAAGGGCGAAGCGGACCTCATCCACGAGTTCGCCTTCCCGCTCCCCATCTACGCCATCTGCGAGATGCTCGGCGTACCGCGAGAAGACCAGGACGACTTCCGCGACTGGGCGGGCATGATGATCCGGCATGCGGGTGGACCGCGCGGCGGCGTGGCTCGCGCGGTCAAGCAGATCCGCAGCTACCTCGTCGAACTGATCCGCCGCAAGCGCGACGACCTGGGCGACGACCTGATCTCCGGGCTGATCCGGGCGAGCGATCACGGCGAGCACCTCACCGAGAACGAGGCCGCCGCCATGTGCTTCGTGCTGCTTTTCGCCGGTTTTGAGACGACGATCAACCTCATCGGCAACGGAACCTACGCCCTGCTCCAGAACCCGGACCAGCGTGAACGTCTCCAGGCCTCCCTCGCTGCGGGAGAGACCGACCTGCTGGAAACCGGCATCGAAGAGCTGTTGCGCTACGACGGCCCCGTAGAAATGGCCACTTGGCGCTACGCGACGGAGCCGCTGACTCTCGGTGGCCAGGACATCCCGGTCGGAGACCCCGTCCTCGTCGTCCTCGCTGCTGCCGACCGCGACCCGGAGCGGTTTGACGAGCCGGACACGCTCGACCTCGCCAGGAGCGACAACCAGCATCTCGGGTACGGCCACGGCATCCACTACTGCGTGGGAGCCCCGCTGGCCCGCCTGGAAGGGCAAACAGCCCTCGCTGAGCTGCTGACCCGGCTGCCCGACCTGGAACTCGCCGTAGACCCGTCAGAACTGCGCTGGCGCGGTGGGCTCATCATGCGCGGCCTGCGCACCCTGCCGGTCCGCTTCACGCCCAGCCCTGCCCCGCAAACGCGGAAGGCTCTCTGACCGGCTCTTGCCGAGGCGGTGGTCGGCAGCGGCCCGGCGGGCATTGCGGCCCCGGGCGGGCGAAGCACCCGTTTTCCCCACGGGCACCTTCCGCGGCCCCTACGCTTTGGAAACGCCAAGACCCCGGAGCGTCCCGCTAAGAAGGCTCCAGGGTCTGACTTGCCAGTCGGGAAGGACTGACCGTGCGTGATTCAACCCTGCCCAAGAAGAGCAAAGCAAGTGGAGTCGGGGCCGGCAAGGCCAGGAACGGTGCCCTCCAGGTCGTCATCTACCTCCGGGTGTCGACGAAGGCGCAGATCATAAGGTCCGGACTCAAGCAGCAGGAGAAGGACTGCCGGTCGTGGCTCGAGAGCCGTCTGCGAGACACCCCCTACGAGATCGTGGGCGTCTTCGCGGACGACGGTGTCTCCGGAAAGCTCGATCAGCGTGAGGACAAGGCGCTCATCGAAGGTCTCGTCCGGGCCGGGAAGGTCGACCTGGCCATCGCGCAGAAGCTGGACCGGTACGGCCGTACTGCCCGGATCATCAGTGACTGGGTCCGGGAGATGGTCGACAAGGGCACCCGCGTAGTCACCTCGGACGGCCGGATCGACTCGGACGACGAGAACGAGTTCCAAGCCGCCATGCCGACACTGGCGCACCTCGCCGAGCTGGAACACGAGCTGATCTTCTCAAGGACCTGGAGCGGCAGGGAATGGAAGCTGCAGGCGGGTGGCTGGGCAGGTGGCCCACCGCCGTACGGCTTCGAGTTGTTGAACAAGGGACGGAGCGGATCGACCATCGTTCTGTGTGGGGAGGAGGTCCAGACTCTGGGGATGGCGGCGCACTGCCTGATCGATCTTGGGCTCAACTACACCGAGACCTGCGCACGCCTCAACGAAAACAACAGGTTCACCCGTAGCGGGCGTCCCTGGACGGTCGCCAACCTCATCAAGCGTCTCGGCAGTGAACCTGTCCTCGACCTCTGCGTCACCTACCGGCAGGAAGGCGGCAAGACAGCGGTTGGTGAGGACGGAAAGCGCAAGTACGGAGATGCCGTCAAGATCCCCATGCCGGAGGCCTTCGACGCGCCACGTCGCGCGCAGCTCCGTTCCGCCATGGAGGGACTCAGCCTCCCGTTTCGTCGTGAGAACTTCCTGTACCCCCTCTCCACGCGGATCAAGGGCAACTGCGGTGAGGTCTACACCGGCGGAGGGGGTCGAGGCCGTGAGGCGCGCCTGTACCGCTGCAAGGGGAACGCCCGAGGATGTGACGACGTATTCCTGAACGCAGACGAGGTCGAGAGCGAGGTCTGGGCCCAGCTCACCGAGTTCCTCGGTGAGGAGTGCTCCCAGGAGCGGCTTCTCGGTGCGCGGCTGCGCCCGGAGCCTCCCGGCTTGGAAGAGGAGGCGGAGCTGTTCAGCCTGTTCGACATCCAGGTCGAGGCGGAGAACCACCGCTTCAAGAAGAAGGCCGGTACACGCTGTCCGGTGACGCAATGGCATGTGGCCGCGAATCGGGACGTACCGGCTGATGTGACGGAGGAGGAGTGGGCCGGTGTGCGGAGCATCCTGGAGGCGATCTACCCGCCCGCTTCGTTCACCAAGACCAGGATCGACCTGCGGTTGGCGCTGAACGGCATGCTGCACCGGCTGCGTACGGGGATCACCTGGAAGGAGATCCCCGTCAAGTTCGGGTCGGCGCAGCGCATCCGTGAGCGGCAGCTGTCCTGGTGGCAGCGAGGGGCCTGGCCGCTGCTGGTGACGTGGCTGAACGAGCAGCGTGCGGGGACGCCCGTGTACGTCCGCCCGACCATTCCGCCGCTGCGAGTAACGGTGCGTGGCGCGGAGACAAAGCGGCTGCTCGCCCCCTCGCGACGCTGCTGACGCGGCTGCCCGATCTGGAACTGGCCGTGGACCCCGGGGAGCTGCGCTGGCGGGGTGGGCTCATCATGCGGGGGCTGCGGACGCTGCCGGTCCGCTTCCGTGCCGAATCGAGCGCCCAAAACACCTGAAAACGGCCTGACCTGAAGTCAGTTCACTGCCCAAACTTGTGACAGGCGTTCGAAGGCCGCTAGGTTCTGCCGTTACCCCGCCGTTATGCGAAAGGTGCAGCCTCATGCGTTCCGGGAACGGCCGCCACAGACGCCCCCGACAAGTGCCCGCACTTGTCGTCACCGCCGGAGTCACCGGCACCGCGCTCGCCCTGCCGCTGCTCGCCGCCACGGGCGCGAGCGCGGCGGAGACCTCCACATGGGACAAGGTCGCCGAGTGCGAGAGCGGCGGCACGTGGAGTGCCAACTTCGGCGGCGGCGCGTACGGCGGGCTGCAGTTCACCCAGGAGCAGTGGAAGCAGGCCGGCGGGCTCGACTTCGCCGAGCGCGCCGACCTGGCCAGCCGCTCCCAGCAGATCGCGGTCGCCGAACGGGTGCTGGCTTCCCAGGGCCCCCAGGCGTGGCCGCTGTGCGGAGTGCGGGCCGGTCTGACCCAGGACGGGCCCGCCGCCGTGGTGGACCCGGGCCTGCCCGGCGGTTCCGGATCCGTCACCCCGGCCCCGTCCCGTCCGGACGACACCGTGCCCCACACCGGCTCGGGCAAGCCGTCCACGGACTTCGGGGCCCCTACGCCGAAGACCCCGGCGCCCGAGGCCCCGTCGGCCTCGACGCAGCCCGGCTATCCGATCGGCGTGCCCGGCGAACTGCCCGTCATGCCCGCGCCGGACCTGGAGACGCCCCCGGGGCTCCCGGGCGACCCGACGCCTCCCACGAGCCCGACGCCTCCCACGGGCCCGGTGGACCCCACCGCCCCGGTGGGCCCGGTCAATCCCGTCGATCCGACCGCTCCGGTGGACCCGACGGCGCCGCCGTCCGCGGACCCCACCGCGCCGGTGGGCCCGACGGCTCCCGTCTCCCCGTCCAACCCGGGGGACGCCACGAACCCGGCGAACCCGACCAACCCGACCAACCCGGGGAATTCCGCGAACCCGGCAAATCCGGCCAACCCGATTGATCCCACGGCCCCGACGACTCCGGCCGCACCCGGCGCCTCCACCGCTCCGAGCGCGCCGGCGACCCCCGGCGCGACCCCCGGCGCGACCGAGGGCGGCGGCAAGCACCGCGGCCCGGCCGCGCTCGAGACGTCCGCCGCGCCTGATGCCGCGTCGGACCCCACGTACACCGTGAAGGCGGGCGACAGCCTCATCGCGATCGCGGACGCCAACGGAGTGAAGGGTGGCTGGAAGGGCCTCTACGAGGCCAACGAGCAGGTCATCGGCGGCGATGCGGACCTGATCAAGCCCGGTCAGAATCTGGATCTAACGCATCAATAAGGGCACTTAAGGCGCCCGGAACCAGCTGATTGTCCGTTTTCTGTAAGTGAGACATGTGTCTCTTCAGGTCAACTGGCGTGTCCGGCCCGGAGCGTTCCGCAAACCCCGCCCTCACCTGCGCAAACGCCCTTCCGGGGAGCGCAAGTAGGCACCGATTCCCCCCGATGTCCCTCGTTGAACATCGGGGGGAGACCTGTCTACCTTCTGAATCGCTCGCCACCGCGGGCTCCTTCGACCGCATCGCCGAATCCTGCCGGCGGACGGAGGGAACACTCGTCGCGTAAAGCGCCGAAGGCAGGAGCGGGGGAACCAAGGTAGGCGCCGGTCGCGGCCGTTGAGAGACGGTCACATCGCCGGCTAGGGGTTAAGCCAAGCGCTAGGTCGCTCGGCCGGGCACTCACTCGCCCGAACCCGACAGCTCACCTCGTAGGCGTCGGTGAGGAGAACTCCATGCTGCTTTCGGGCAAGGGCAAGCACCGTCGTGGCTCCAAGGCCGTCCGCATCGTCACGCTCGCCGGTGTCGCCGGTGTGGCCGTGGCCGCGCCGCTGATGGCCGCGGGCACCGCCTCCGCCGCGACCGGCGCCGAGTGGGACCGCGTCGCCTCGTGCGAGTCGGGCGGCAACTGGTCCATCAACACGGGCAACGGCTACTACGGCGGCCTGCAGTTCTCGTCGTCCACCTGGGCCGCGTTCGGTGGCAAGGCGTACGCCGCGCAGGCCAACCAGGCCTCCAAGTCGCAGCAGATAGCCATCGCCGAAAAGGTCCTCAAGGGCCAGGGCAAGGGCGCCTGGCCGTCCTGCGGCGTCGGCCTGTCGAACTCCTCCTACACCGGCGGCGGCTCGGGGACGACCACCCCCTCCAAGCCGAAGACCCAGCCGAAGCCGGCTGCGCCGAAGCCGAAGGCCGAGGCTCCGAAGAAGGAGACCAAGCGCGTCGAGGCTCCGACCACGCGCTCCGAGCGTCCGGCCGCCGCGCCGAAGACCGAAGCCCCCAAGACGGGCAACGGCTCTTACGAGGTCAAGTCCGGCGACACGCTGGGCGCGATCGCCGACGCGAACAAGGTGTCCGGCGGCTGGGAGAAGCTCTTCGACCTCAACAAGGAGATCCTGTCGGACGCCGACCTGATCTACCCGGGTCAGAAGCTGAACCTCAGCTGAAAACCGTGAGAACGCTCGCGGCCGCTTTCGCGACGCGCAGTAGTTCCACCGCGTAGTTCCACCAGAGATTCCACCGCCCGGCGCGCAACCCCCTTCGCGCCGGGCGGTGCTGTGTGCGGATGTTCTCCGCCTGACGGAGCCTCCGGAACGCAGATGATCAAGGGTCCTATGTCCTGTAAGAGGGGCATTCAGGCCCTTTTTCGTCCCAGCCCCCGGGCGGTCGGCTGGCCGAGTGCCCGGAGGCGGTTAGGCTCTAAGCGGCAAGGCCATCCCACGGCCTGACACGCCACCGCACACCCAGCGTCACATCCCAGAAGGAGATGCTCGTGCCGTCCATCGACGTCGTCGTAGCCCGGGAAATCCTGGACTCCCGAGGCAATCCCACGGTCGAGGTCGAGGTGGGCCTCGACGATGGCAGCACCGGCCGTGCTGCAGTCCCGTCCGGCGCCTCCACCGGAGCGTTCGAAGCCGTAGAGCTCCGCGACGGTGACCCCAACCGCTACATGGGCAAGGGCGTCGAGAAGGCCGTCCTCGCCGTCATCGAGCAGCTCGGCCCGGAGCTCGTCGGCTACGACGCCACCGAGCAGCGCCTGATCGACCAGGCGATGATCGACCTGGACGCCACCGAGAACAAGGCCTCCCTCGGCGCCAACGCCATCCTGGGCGTCTCCCTCGCCGTCGCGCACGCCGCGTCCGAGGCCTCGGACCTCCCGCTGTTCCGCTACCTCGGCGGTCCGAACGCGCACCTGCTGCCCGTTCCGATGATGAACATCCTGAACGGTGGGTCGCACGCCGACTCCAACGTCGACATCCAGGAATTCATGATCGCCCCGATCGGCGCGGAGTCCTTCTCCGAGGCCCTTCGCTGGGGTGCCGAGGTCTACCACACGCTCAAGAAGGTCCTGCACACCAAGGGCCTCTCCACCGGTCTTGGCGACGAGGGCGGCTTCGCGCCGAACCTGGAGTCGAACCGCGCCGCGCTGGACCTCATCGTCGAGGCCATCAAGCAGGCCGGCTACGTCCCGGGCACCCAGATCGCGCTCGCGCTCGACGTCGCCGCGTCCGAGTTCTACAAGGACGGCAACTACGAGTTCGAGGGCAAGTCCCGCTCGGCCGCCGAGATGACCGACTACTACGCCGAGCTCGTCGAGGCGTACCCGCTGGTCTCCATCGAGGACCCGCTGTTCGAGGACGACTGGGCCGGCTGGAAGACCCTCACCGACCGCCTGGGCTCCAAGGTCCAGATCGTCGGCGACGACCTCTTCGTCACCAACCCCGAGCGTCTCGCCCGCGGCATCGAAGAGGGCTCGGCGAACGCCCTGCTCGTCAAGGTGAACCAGATCGGTTCGCTGACCGAGACCCTGGACGCCGTCGAGATGGCCCAGCGCAACGGTTTCAAGTGCATGATGTCGCACCGTTCCGGTGAGACCGAGGACGTCACGATCGCCGACCTCGCGGTCGCCGTGAACTGCGGCCAGATCAAGACCGGCGCCCCGGCCCGCTCGGACCGCGTCGCCAAGTACAACCAGCTGCTGCGCATCGAGGAGATCCTCGACGACGCCGCGGTGTACGCGGGCCGCAGCGCCTTCCCGCGCTTCAAGGGCTGAACACCCTGATCGGTCCTTAGGGGCGCAAGCCTCCCTACGTCCCCGCACTCGGTCCCGTACCGTGTGCGGGGACGTAGTGCGTCGTGCGCATATAGGGGAGGCGGATCAATGGCCGGGAACCGGGACCGGTTCGCCACGTTCTCGACCGCGACCAGGCTCAAGCAGCTCGGTGAGCGGACCGCGGCACACGTGTACCGCTCGCAGTCCCGCCGACAGGTCCGCCGCAGCCGGCTCACGGGCCGGGCCGCCCTGCTCGTCCTCGTCCTCTGTACCCTGGTCGTCGCCCTCGCGTATCCGATGCGCCAGTACGTCTCCCAGCGCTCGGAGATCGCGAAGCAGCAGAAGGAGGCCGTCTCCGCGCGGGACCGGCTGGAACGGCTGCGCGACGAGAAGGCCCGCTGGCAGGACAACGCGTACGCCGAGCAGCAGGCGCGCAAGCACCTGCACTTCGTCCGGCCGGGCGAGGTCAGCTACATCATGACCGACCCCGGAGCCGCCGCGGCAGAGCAGCGCCGCGGCGGACAGGCCGCCACCGACCGGCCCTGGTACTCCAACGTCTGGGACGGCGTCGACAAGGCCGACCGCCCGGGCGACTGAGTCCCACCCATCCACGAGAACGAAAAGACTTCCTCCAGGCATGCAGACGCCCCCGCCCCAGACCGACCGGACCGAGCCGACCGCCGCCGACATCGAGGCGTTCGAACAGCAGCTCGGCCGCCCCCCGCGCGGGCTCCGAGCCATCGCGCACCGCTGCCCCTGCGGGCAGCCGGACGTGGTGGAGACCGCCCCGCGGCTCCCCGACGGCACCCCCTTCCCGACGCTGTACTACTTGACCTGCCCGCGGGCCGCCGGTGCGATCGGCACGCTGGAGGCCAACGGCGTGATGAAGGAGATGCAGGCCCGCCTCGCCGTGGATCCGGAGCTGGCCGCGGCCTACCGGGCCGCGCACGAGGACTACATCACCCGCCGCGACGCCATCGAGGTGCTCCAGGGCTTCCCGAGCGCCGGCGGCATGCCGGACCGGGTGAAGTGCCTGCACGTGCTGGTCGGCCACTCCCTGGCCGCGGGCCCGGGCGTGAACCCGTTCGGCGACGAGGCCCTGGCGATGCTGCCCGAGTGGTGGGCCAAGGGCGCCTGCGTCACCCCGTGCGGAGAGAAGAAGGCCGACGGGCGCGCGGAGAACGCCGCGGACGCGGAGGCGGGCGCGTGACCCGGGTCGCGGCCGTCGACTGCGGTACGAACTCCATCCGGCTCCTCGTCGCGGACCTCGACCGGGCCACCGGCGAGTTGACCGACCTGGACCGCCGGATGACCGTCGTCCGGCTCGGCCAGGGCGTCGACAAGACCGGCCGGCTGGCCCCGGAGGCGCTGGAGCGCACCTTCGCGGCGTGCCGCGACTACGCGGCGGTCATCAAGGAACTCGGCGCCGAGCGGGTGCGCTTCGTGGCGACCTCGGCCTCCCGGGACGCCGAGAACCGCGACGAGTTCGTCCGGGGCGTCCTGGACATCCTGGGCGTCGAGCCCGAGGTGATCAGCGGGGACCAGGAGGCCGAGTTCTCCTTCACCGGCGCCACCGGTGAGCTGGCCGGCCGCACCGATCTGGAGCGGCCCTTCCTGGTGGTGGACATCGGCGGCGGCTCCACGGAGTTCGTGGTCGGCGCCGAGCGCGTCCGGGCGGCCCGCTCCGTCGACGTGGGCTGTGTCCGGATGACCGAGCGCCACCTGACGGTGGACGGGGTCGTCACCGACCCGCCGACCGCGGAGCAGATCGCCGCGATACGGGCCGACATCGAGGCGGCCCTGGACCTGGCCGCCGAGACGGTCCCGCTGGCCGAGGCGCGCACCCTGGTGGGCCTGGCCGGTTCGGTGAACACGGTCGCCGCGATCGCGCTGGGCCTGGAGGCGTACGACTCGGCGCGGATCCACCACTCCCGGATCCCGTACGGGACGGTCCGCGAGATCAGCGAGCGGATGCTGACGCTGACGCACGCCGAGCGCGCGGCCATCCCGGTGATGCACCCGGGGCGGGTCGACGTGATCGGCGCGGGCGCCCTGGTCCTGCTGGCGATCATGGAGCGGATCGGCGCCACGGAGGTCGTCGTCTCGGAGCACGACATCCTCGACGGAATCGCCTGGTCCATCGCCTGACGGCCCGTTCGAAACGCACGCCACGGTGCCCCCGGCGGATCCCGCCGGGGGCACCGTCACGTCCGGGACGGCTACCCGTCCAGCCGGACCGGCATCAGGAGCGAGAAGGACTCCTCGTCGTCGGGGCGGCGGATCGCCACGGGGGCCTTGGGGGCGCCGAGCTCCAGGATCAGCCGGTCCCGGGCTCCGGCGGCGAGCGCGTCCAGCAGGAACGCGCGGTTCACGCCGACGTCGGCCGGGTCGTCGGCGGCGTCGTCGCCGTCACCGGCGAGGGACAGCGCTCCCTCGCCGGTCACCCTGAGCACGCTGAGCTCGCCGGTCGCGCCGTCCTGCTCGCGCACGGCCGGGCGGACGGGACCGTTCTCCAGCGTCTCGCGGAAGGCCGGTACGTCGACCAGGACCCGGCGCCCCGCGGGCAGGCTGACCAGACGGCGGTAATCGGGGAACTCGTGGCCCAGGCAGCGGCCGGCCGCCTGGCGGTCCGCCGCCCGCGTCTCCAGGGTCACGCGGTCGCCGTCCACGGTCAGCAGGACGGGGCCGTCCTCGCTCAGCAGCGCCCGCATCGCGTCCGCGAGCGGGGCGGGTACGAGGAGCCGCAGGCGGGGTCCGGTGTGTCCGGTGACCCCGGCGCGGGCGACGGCCAGCCGGTACCGGTCGGTGGCCACGACGCGCAGCGCCCCGTCCTCGATGTCGAAGAGGATGCCGCCGAGCACCGGCAGCTCGGCATCGGCGGAGACGGCGAACCGGACCGAGTCCAGTGCGGCGGCCAGCTCCGGCCCGGAGACGGTGAGCCGGGCGGTGGTGCCGGCGGCGGCGTGGGCGGTCGTGTGGCTGGTGGTGTGGGCGGTCGTGTTCACGGGGTTCTCCCTGCGGTCGAGTAGGGCGCGGATCGCGGAGAGCTCGGTGCGGGCATCGGACAGGCCCTCTTCGAGTCGGAGCAGGTGCGCCCGGAGCAGCCCGCGGACCAGATCGGTGTCCGCGCCGGCCCAGCCGGCCAGCACGAGCCGGATGTCCGCCAGGGGCATGCCGGTCCGCCGGAGCCGGGCCAGCAGCCGGGCCTCCTCGACCTGCTCGGGCCCGTACCAGCGGTACCCGCTCGCCGGATCCACCCGGACGGGAACCAGCACGCCGGCCCCGTCGTAGAACCGCAGGGCACTCACGCTCAGCCCGCTGTCGAGGGCCGTCTCGCCGATACTGCGCATCTCGTTCTCCACGCCCCGAACCCTGGTCCCTCGACCAGGTCGAGGGTCAACAGCAGGGGCGGCATCGGGTCGGCATCGGGGTCAACATCGGGGTCGCATCGGGGTCGACAGCGGTCCCGGGGGGCCGTTCGGAGGTCTTAGGTCCCGTCGTCCACATGAACTTCGTGAAGTTCTTCACAAGGAAAAGGTGCCTGTGAGGGCCCTGGAGGAGCCTTTTGGGTGAGTCCGGAGCCTCCTGGGCCTTCTTTTTGCTCGCGTTCGTGCGATTGCCGGACCTCGCGCACCTCTGGCGGTAGGTATCCACGAAGGCGGTGGTCTACTCCGCTTGAGGGCTTGGAGGCCAGTTCAGGACTGGTGTTCAACGACTCCCGTTACACCCTGGTTCCCGCTTCGCGCCATGACCTCGGTCACGTGGGCGGCGGAGTGTAGCAGAGGGTCCCAAGGTCCTTGTGAAGGGGCTCACGAGCGTCACCCCTGGGGGTGCTGGATACTCGTTCCATGAGCACCACGGAGCGTCCCAGGATCCTCGTTGTAGGAGGTGGGTACGTAGGCCTGTACGCAGCCAAGCGCATCATGAAGAAGATGCGTTACGGCGAGGCGACCGTCACGGTCGTCGACCCGCGCTCGTACATGACCTACCAGCCCTTCCTCCCCGAAGTGGCCGCAGGCAGCATCTCGCCTCGGCACGTCGTCGTACCGCTGCGACGCGTGCTTCCGAAGGCTGAGGTCCTCACCGGCCGGGTCACGAACATCGACCAGGACCGCAAGGTCGCCGTCGTCACGCCGCTGGTCGGCGAGGCGTACGAGCTGCCCTTCGACTACCTGGTGATCGCGCTCGGCGCCGTCTCCCGCACCTTCCCGATCCCCGGCCTCGCCGAACAGGGCATCGGCATGAAGGGCGTGGAAGAGGGCATCGGCCTGCGCAACCACGTACTCGAGCAGCTCGACAAGGCCGAGTCCACGACGGACGAGAACGTCCGCCGCAAGGCCCTCACCTTCGTCTTCGTCGGCGGCGGCTTCGCCGGTGCCGAGACGATCGGCGAGGTCGAGGACATGGCCCGCGACGCCGTGAAGTACTACTCCAGCATCAAGCGCGAGGACATGCGCTTCATCCTGGTCGACGCGGCCGACAAGATCCTTCCCGAGGTCGGGCCCAAGCTCGGCACCTGGGGCAAGGAGCACCTCGAGTCGCGCGGCATCGAGATCTACCTGAACACCTCCATGGACTCCTGCGTGGACGGCCACGTGGTGCTGAAGAACGGCCTCGAGGTCGACTCCAACACCCTCGTGTGGACCGCCGGCGTCAAGCCCAACCCGGTGCTGGCCCGCTACGGCCTGCCGCTGGGCCCCCGCGGCCACGTGGACGCCGAGCCGACCCTCCAGGTCAAGGGCACGGACTACATCTGGACCGCCGGCGACAACGCCCAGGTGCCCGACCTCGCCGCCCGCAAGGCCGGCGTGGAGAACGCCTGGTGCCCGCCGAACGCCCAGCACGCGCTGCGCCAGGCCAAGGTCCTCGGCGACAACGTCATCTCGGGCATGCGGGGCTTCCCGCAGGCCGAGTACTCGCACTCCAACAAGGGTGCGGTGGCGGGCCTCGGCCTCCACAAGGGCGTGGCGATGATCGTCATGGGCAAGATGAAGATCAAGCTCAAGGGCCGGCTCGCCTGGTACATGCACCGTGGCTACCACGGCATGGCCATGCCGACCTGGAACCGCAAGATCCGCGTCTTCGCCGACTGGACCCTCGCGATGTTCCTCAAGCGCGAGGTCGTCTCCCTCGGTGCCCTGGAGAGCCCCCGCGAGGAGTTCTACGAGGCCGCCAAGCCGGCGCCGGCTCCGGCCGCCGTCGTGGCCCCGGCCGAGAAGGCCAAGGCCTCCTGACCCCGTAGGGTCCCGGCAGCACCCGTACGACGAGTGCGACGGGTGCGACCAGCGCGACCAGTACGACCCAGCGTGTCCCGAAGGGGCCGCCCGCCATCCGTGGTGCGGGCGGCCCCTTCGGCATATTCGGGACCGGATCCGGGTATGCCGTGCGGTCGGAACTTGTCGAGCTCGCCGGTGCTTGTTGGAGGATCCCGCATGAACGACGCCGCGCCGCGGCTGGCCGCTTTAGCCGAAACCCTGATGGGAGCCCCGCTCCCCGTCCGGATCAGGGCCTGGGACGGCAGCGAGGCCGGTCCGCTCGGCGGTCCCATCCTGGTCCTGAACAACCGGCGCGCCCTGCGCCGGATCCTGTGGAAGCCCGGCGAGCTCGGCCTGGCCCGCGCCTGGGTGGCCGGGGACCTCACCGTCGACGGGGACCTGTTCGAGCTGCTGGACCGGGTCGGCGGGCTGCTCTGGGAACGGGACCGCGAGCCGGCTCCCGAGCCGGCCGCCGCCAAGGACACCGGGCCCGCCGCCCTGCTGCGCGATCCGCGCGCCCGGGCCGCCGTACGGAGCCTCGTGGCCCTGGCGCGGCCGTGGACCAAGCCGGCCCCGCCGCCCGAGGAGGCCGTCCGCCGTGGCGGCCCCCGGCACACGAAGGGCAGCGACCGGCGGGCCATCAGCCACCACTACGACGTGGGCAACACCTTCTACGAGCGGGTGCTCGGCCCGTCGATGGTGTACTCCTGCGCCTACTGGATCCCCGGCGGGAGCCTGGAGGACGCCCAGCGGGACAAGCTGGACCTGGTCTGCCGCAAGCTCGCCCTGGGCCCGGGGGACCGGCTCCTGGACGTCGGCTGCGGCTGGGGTTCGATGGCCCTGCACGCCGCCCGGGAGTACGGGGCCAAGGTCACCGGGATCACCCTCTCGCGCGAACAGGCCGCCTACGCCCGCAAGCGGGTCGCCGAGGAGGGCCTGGCGGACCTCGTCGAGATCCGGGTCCAGGACTACCGGGACGTCAAGGACGGCCCGTACGACGCCATCTCCTCCATCGGGATGGCCGAACACGTCGGCGCCCAGCGCTACCGCACGTACGCCCACACCCTGTACGGCTTGCTGCGGCCGGGCGGGAGGCTGCTGAACCACCAGATCGCGCGGCGTCCCGAACCGGACGAGGAGACCTACCGGATCGACGCGTTCATAGACGCCTACGTCTTCCCCGACGGCGAGCTGTCCCCGCTGGGCACCACCGTCGGCGAGCTGGAGCGGGCCGGCTTCGAGGTCCGCGACGTGGAGGCGCTGCGCGAGCACTACGCGCTCACCCTGCGGGCCTGGGTGGCCCGGCTGGAGGAGCACTGGGAGGAGGCGCAGCGGCTGACCTCGCCCGGGCGGGCCCGGGTCTGGCAGCTGTACATGGCCGCCTCGGCGCTCGCCTTCGAGCACAACCGGCTCGGTGTCAACCAGGTGCTCGCGGTGCGCACCGGGAGACGGTCGGCCTCCGGGATGCCGCTGCGCGCACGGGAGTGGCCCGCGTAGCCCGGTACGGGCGGCGGAACGGCCGCAGGGCCCCGCGACGGGATGTCGCGGGGCCCTGCGGCCGTGTGGCGGGTGCGGTGGTGCGGCCGCCGCGGCTACTCCGTCTTGATCGCGGTCAGCATGTTCAGCCGGGCCGCGCTGCGGGCGGGCCACATGGCCGCCAGGGCGCCGACGATGCCGGCCAGCAGCATGAAGATCGCGATCCGGTCGAAGGGGATCACCAGGGCGTAGTTCGGGATCGAGCTCTTGATGGTCTCGCCGACGGCCCAGGCGATGAAGGTGCCCAGCGCCACGCCGATGACCGCGCCGAAGAGCGAGATCACGATGGCTTCCAGCCGGATCATGTTCTTGACCCGGCCGCGGTCCAGGCCGATGGCCCGCAGCATGCCGATCTCCTGCGTCCGCTCGTACACGGACATGGCCAGGGTGTTGACGACGCCGAGGACCGAGATGATCAGCGCCATGGCGAGCAGGCCGTACATGATGTTCAGGGCGGTGTTGATCAGGCCGCCCATCTCGTTGCGGATGTCCTGCTGGGTGGCGAAGGTGATCGCCGGGTTCTTGCCGAGGGCGTCGACGAGGGCCTGCTCGGCCTTGTCGGAGGGGCCGCCGTCCATCTTGACGAGGACCTCGCGCAGGTGGGGCTCCTCGCTGTGCTGGTCGAGGATCCGGGAGTCGATCACGTAGGGGGAGAGCATGCCCTCCATGTCCTTGTAGACCGCGCCGACCTTCAGGTTCGCCTTCTTGTTGTCCGCGAAGGTGACCTTCAGGGTGGAGCCGACCGACAGGCCCGCCTCCTTCGCGGTCTTGTCGGCGACCGCCACCTCGCCCTTGGTGAGGCTCGTCAGCTGCCCGCTGACCACGTCGAAGTTGAGGAGCTGCCCGATGGTCGCCGGGTTGACCCCGGAGACGGAGCGGTAGGAGTCGCCGTCGCCGACCCGGAAGTCGCCGGCCTGCTGCGGGGAGACCGCCTTGACGCCCGGGGCCTTCTCCAGGGCCGGGATCACGGAGGCGTCCAGGCTGCCGAAGCTCTCGCCCATGGAGACCGTGTAGTCGGCCTTGAGGTTGTCCGTCGTCATCCGGTCGATGGCCTTGCCCATCGTGATGCCGAGCACGGACAGGGCGGTGACCAGGGTCAGGCCGATGGCCAGCGAAGCGGCGGTGACGGCGGTGCGGCGCGGGTTGCGGACCGCGTTCTGCGCGGCCAGCTTGCCGGCGACGCCGAAGGCCTTCTCCAGCAGCGGGCGGACCGCCGCGATGACCGGGCGGGAGAGGGCCGGCAGCAGGACGATGATGCCGATCATCGTGAAGAAGGCACCGGCGCCGATGAGCACCCTGCCGTCCTTGCCGGCGATCGCGCCGCCGAGGATGGCGAGCAGGCCGAGCAGGGTGACGGCGCCGCCGATGCTGTTGCGCAGCACCAGGGACTTCGAGGAGGCCGGCAGGTGGGCGCTGCCCATGGCGGCGACCGGGGAGATCTTGGCGGTGCGGCGCGCGGGCAGCCAGGCGGCGAGCATCGTGACGACGACGCCGATGACGATCGCGGCGAGGACGGTCACGGGGGCGACGACCAGCGGACCGGCCGGGATCTTCACGTCGAAGGCGCCCATCGCGGAGCGCATGCCGACGGCGAGCCCGACGCCGGCGATCAGGCCGATGGCGGAGGAGATCACGCCGACGACCAGGGCCTCGGCCAGGACCGAGCGCTTGACCTGGCCGCGGTTGGCGCCGACGGCGCGCAGCAGGGCCAGTTCCTTGGTGCGCTGGGCGACCAGCATGGTGAAGGTGTTGTAGATCAGGAAGATGCCGACGAAGAGCGAGATCAGCGCGAAGGTCAGCAGCATCTGGTTCATGCTGCCCATGCCGGCCTCGATGTCCTTGGCCTGCTTGGCGGCGAGCTCCGCGCCGGTCTCCGCGGTGACGTCCTTGCCGACCAGCGGCTTGATCTCGGTGAGCAGCTGGTCGGCGGAGGTGCCGGCCTTGGCGCTGACCGCGAGCTCGTCGTAGAAGCCGGGCTCCAGGTAGAGCTGCTGGGCGGTCGGGGTGTCGAACAGGACGAGCGAGCCGCCCGCGTTGACCGCGCCGTCCTCGGTGGTGAAGACGCCGGTGAGCGCGTACTCCTTGGCCGGGCCGTTGTCGGCCACCCGGACCTTGTCGCCCACCTTGTACGCGCCGCGCTTGGCCGTCTCCTTGTCGAGGGCGATCTCGCCGGCCTTGGCCGGGCCGTTGCCCTCGGTGAAGGCGTAGCGGGGGTCCTTGCCGTCCTTGAGGGGGACGAAGTTGGCGCCGGTGTTGGCCCAGCCGGTGCCGATCAGTTTGCCGTCCTGGTCGCCCACGGCGGCGAAGCCGCTCACGCGGCCGGAGGCGCTGTCGACGCCGCCGAGGGCCTTGACCTTGTCGAGGGTCTTCTGGCTGATGCCCGGCTCGCCCTCCTTGACGCCCTCGCCGTTGCGGGAGGCGCCGTGGGAGGTGACCGAGACGGCGACGCCGTCGAAGCTCTTGGCGGACTGGTTCGACATCGCCTTGCCGACGGTGTCGGTGAAGACGAGCGTGCCGGAGACGAAGGCGACGCCGAGGACGACGGCGAGCACCGTCATCAGCAGCCGGGCCTTGTGCGCGAGCACGTTGCGCAGGGCGGTACGGAACATGGTGGAGGAGTCCAGGTGTAAGGGGTCAGCGGGGGCGGACGGCTACGAGGGGGTGCGCGTCCCTCAGCTGGTGCGGCCCTTGGCGTCGAAGGCCTTCATGCGGTCGAGCACGCCGTCCGCGGTGGGCTGGATCATCTCGTCGACGATGCGGCCGTCGGCGAGGAAGATGACGCGGTCCGCGTAGGAGGCGGCGACCGGGTCGTGGGTGACCATGACGACGGTCTGGCCGAGCTCGCGCACCGAGTTGCGCAGGAAGCCGAGGACCTCGGCGCCGGAGCGCGAGTCGAGGTTTCCGGTGGGCTCGTCACCGAAGATGATCTCGGGGCGGGAGGCCAGGGCGCGGGCCACGGCCACGCGCTGCTGCTGGCCGCCGGAGAGCTGGGTGGGGCGGTGGGAGAGGCGGTCGGAGAGGCCGACCATGCTGATCACCGAGTCCAGCCACTGCTTGTCGGGCTTGCGGCCGGCGATGTCCATGGGGAGCGTGATGTTCTCCAGGGCCGTCAGGGTCGGCAGCAGGTTGAAGGCCTGGAAGATGAAGCCGATCTTGTCCCGGCGCAGCTGCGTCAGCTGCTTGTCCTTCAGGGTGGACAGCTCGGTCTCGCCGATGCGGACGGACCCGGCGGAGAAGGTGTCCAGGCCGGCGACGCAGTGCATCAGCGTGGACTTGCCGGAGCCGGAGGGGCCCATGATCGCGGTGAACTGGCCCTGCGCGAAGTCCACGGAGACGTTGTCCAGGGCGACCACCTGGGTCTCGCCCTGGCCGTACACCTTGGAGAGGCCGGTGGCGCGCGCGGCGACGGCCTGGGCGGTGTGCGGGGCGTAGTTCATGGTGGTCACGGGGGCGACTCCTCGGGGGGCGGACCGGGCTCACGGTCCGCGGTTGGCGGGACTCCTCCATCCTCGTGGCGCCCACCCCCGCTCCGGATCAGCCGTGATGCCCCTTCTCCGGTCCCCTGGAGACTGACCACGAAGGGTCGCGCCTCCTCCTTTGGTATGACAGCGGCCCGCTGGAGGCGCGGGGAGACCGCCGGTGCGGCGGAGCCGGCACCGGGAAACAGGAGCCGGGCGGCGGCGGGGCCGGAGCGGGGGCCGGGGGCGGAAACGGAGGCCGTACCGGGGGTGGGAACGGAGCCGGGGCCGGGGGTGGAAACGGACCGGGAAGGGGCCGGAAGCGGAGCCGGCCCGAGGGGGTGGCGGACGGGGTGGCGTGCGGGGTGGCGCGGGCCATCGAAATCCCGTCAATCCCGTGGCGGCCATGATCGACGCCCGGAACGTGCCGACCGCGCCTTCTGTCCCCTGACGGACCATCAATCACCAATAAAATCAGACAACATCGGCGAGATGCCCAGGTGGGGGCGCAAGTGTTCCGGATAGGCTCGGCGCAGCGTTCAAGGCTTTTCCTACGGGGCCGCTACGCCCTGCCCGGATGGTGGAATGCAGACACGGCGAGCTTAAACCTCGCTGACCCTCGGGTCGTGCCGGTTCAAGTCCGGCTTCGGGCACGATGATGTTGAGGACGTTCCGATTCAGGCCGGAACGCGCGGACGGCGGGGGCGCCACGGGTACCCCCGCCCGTCACGCGGAGCGGACCCGTACCGGCGGGGAAAGATCCTCCTCCAGCAGTAGGGCGATTTCTTTGCGTTCGCATTACTCTTGATTCCAAGGCCGCGCACGGTGGCCATGGAGGAGTGAGATGAGGAGCAGCAACCCGGTCTTCTCGCGACGGGGGTTCAGCCGCGACAACGGTGCTTATGCGGGCCTCGGCACGCAGCAGCCCCAGGCCCAGGCCGGGACCGCCACCAACCCGTACGCGACCAACCCCTACGCGACCGACCCGGCCACGGGTATGCCGCAGGCGCCGGTCCGCGGCAACGCGATGACCATCGACGACGTCGTGAGCCGTACGGCTCTGACGCTCGGCACGGTCATCCTGACGGCGGCGATCTCCTGGATCGTTCTTCCGGTCGACTCGGCCAACATCAACAAGTCGTACGGCATCGCCATCGGCGCCGCACTCATCGCGTTCGTCTTCGCGATGATCCAGTCGTTCAAGGCCAAGCCGGTCCCGGCGCTGATCCTGGCGTACGCCGCCTTCGAGGGCGTCTTCCTCGGTGTCATCAGCTCGGCCGTCAGCACCTACACCGGCCCGGGCACGGTCGTCCAGGCCGTCATGGGCACGATGTGCGTCTTCGCCGGCGTGCTGTTCGCGTACAAGATGCGCTGGATCAGGGTGAACCGGCGCTTCGTCGGCTTCGTGATGGCCGCCGCCGTGGGCTTCATGCTCCTGATGGTCGTCAACATGCTGTTCTCCGTCTTCGCGGGCGGCGACGGCCTCGGCTTCCGCAGCGGCCCCCTGGGCATCCTGTTCGGCGTCATCGGCATCCTCATCGGTGCCGCCTTCCTCGCCATGGACTTCAAGATGGTCGAGGACGGCGTGGCCTACGGCGCCCCCCGCGAGGAGTCCTGGCTGGCGGCCTTCGGCCTCACCATGACCCTGGTGTGGATCTACATGGAGATGCTGCGCCTGATCTCCATCCTCAAGGGCGACTAGTACCCAGCACCCCTGGCGGTACCGGCAGAGCCGAGGAAGGCCCCGCGAGCACGTGCTCGCGGGGCCTTCCCGCATGTCGGGGGTCAGCGGATCGGGTGATCGGGGGCGGACGGGAAGTCGGGGGCTGGGCTTCGGACTGGGGCAGGGGCCGGCTCAGCCGAACTTGCGGGCGGCCCTGCGCAGGTCGTACTCGTGGATGATCGCCTTGGCCTGGCCGTACGACAGCTCGTGCGCGCCGAGGAGCCAGCTGACCTTCTCTTCGAACCGGACGAGGGAGGGACCGTCGTCCTCGGTCCGGAGCCAGTCGGAGAGTTCACGACCGGTGGCCCGGGGGATTCTGTCGATCATGTTGCGGTGGGTCTGCTCGGAGAACTCGACGGACATGGGCGCCTCCGGAGGTATCGCCGTACTGCTCTCTTCACGCCACCGTGCCGGAGAGTTCGGCCGTTGGCAATGGCGCCGGGGCGGCGCGTAAGGTCGGCCGGGTGCTCGATACCTCACCCTTGACCGCTGCCGTGGAACGTTTCGCCGACCGGCTGCGGGCGGCACCGCAGAGTCGCCTCCAGCAGGGCGCCGCCGAGGTGGCGCTGGACCTGGCCCGGGAGCTCTCGCTGCGCGCGCAGCGGCTGGAGGCGGCCGCCGCGGGCGGCGGGGACGCCGGGGACGCCGGGGAGGCCGCGGGGGCGGCTCCGGCGCGGACGATGCCCGACGCCGGCATCTTCGTGGTGGGCGACCAGCTCGCCGTGGCCGGGCTGGACCTCGCGGAGGCCCTGTACGCCGCTGCGGCCGGCTCCGGGGGTTCCCCGGGAGCGACGGACGCACCGGGACCATCGGGCGCATCGGGCGCATCGGGCCGGGACGTGGTGAAGGCCCCGTCCGAGATGCTGGACGAGGCCGTTCGGCTGGTCGATCAGGCGGAAGCCGGTGCGCTGCGGTGACTCAGGGCGCTGCCGTGCCTCAGAGCGACGCGATGACGCGGTCGGCGAGGATGTAGACGTTGCTGTCCGGGTCCTCGGAGTCACCGCAGGAGAAGGTCAGGGCGTAGGCGCCGGAGATGCCCGAGCCGCCCAGCAGGACCGGTGCGCTGCCCGAGCGCAGGGCGTCGGCGAGCCGCTCGGCGGTCTCCCGGTGGCCCGGGGTCATGCAGAGCGTGGTGCCGTCGGTGAAGACGTACACGTCCAGGGTGCCCAGCGGGCCGGGGCGGACGTCCGCGAGGGCCGTACGGGCCTCCGCGAGCTCCTCCAGGCGGTTGACCGTGCGCTCGTGGTCGGCGCCGGGGTGCGAGGCCTGCACGGGGACGAAGTCCGGGTGCGAGGGGTGGCGCCGGCGGGCGGCGGCCAGCTCGGCCGAGTCCTCCGGGTAGCCCTGGTAGTCCTCGGCGTCGTCGCCCAGGAACGGCTCCAGGCCGACCATGTCCGCCTGCCGGGGCAGGAAGACGGGGCTCTCCTCGCCGAGGCCGGACAGGCCGCCCAGCAGCGAGGGGGCGTCGGCGGCGTCACGCGCCTCCTGAGCGGCCCAGAAGGCACGCGCCTCGGCGAGCTCGCGCTCGCGCTCCTCGGCCAGGGCCTCGGCGACGGCGGCTCGTATCTCGGCGGCGGGGGACTCCACGGCGGCGCGGGCGTGCGGGACGGTGGCACCACGGGGGTGCGACACCGCCAGCTCACCGCGCAGGGCCGCGACCTGCTTGCGCAGGCCGTGGACGGCGTGCAGCGCGGCAGCGCCCAAGGCCGTGGCAGCGGCCGTGGTCAGCAGTAGGGCAAGAGGCATGGCGCTCACTGTCTAACTCCTGATTGTTTTCGATCCCCCGACTTCCTACATCAGCTTGTCCTGTCCTGGGAATGGCTTGCAGTGCATTACGTCATGAATTGGACAGGTCTTTCGTCCCGGCGCCGCCGCCCAAATCTGCTCTGACCTGCGGAAATGCCGAACCCCCAGGACGTATGTCACATCCTGGGGGACATTTGGTCACAGAATGGCCGCGACAGGATTAGGTTCGGCGTCAGTACGACGCAGGGGATCAAGGTGGATCCCTTACGGCGTCTGGCCTCGGCTCTTGATCCCGACGGCCTGGTTCCTGCCGGACCTAGCTCAGCCGCTCGATCTCATGGTCGCGCTGAGCTTCGCCTCCGCTGCGGGCAGGTGCCGTCCTTCGTGCCTCAGGACGACCCCTACCCTCCGCTGCGGCTCAGCTCAGCCGCTCGATCTCATGGTCGCGCTGAGCTTCGCCTCCGCTGCGGGCAGGTGCCGTCCTTCGTGCCTCAGGACGACCCCTACCCTCCGCTGCGGCTCAGCTCAGCCGCTCGATGACCATGGCCATGCCCTGACCGCCGCCCACGCACATGGTTTCGAGGCCGAACTGCTTGTCGTGGAACTGCAGGCTGTTGATCAGCGTGCCGGTGATGCGCGCGCCGGTCATCCCGAAGGGGTGACCGATGGCGATGGCCCCGCCGTTGACGTTCAGCTTCTCCAGCGGGATCTCGAGGTCCCGGTACGAGGGGATCACCTGGGCCGCGAAGGCCTCGTTGATCTCGAACAGGTCGATGTCGCCGACGGTCAGGCCCGCCCGCTTCAGCGCCTGCTTGGAGGCCTCGACCGGGCCCAGGCCCATGATCTCGGGGGAGAGGCCGGTGACGCCGGTGGAGACGATCCGGGCCAGCGGGGTCAGGCCCAGCTCGCGCGCCTTGGTGTCGCTCATGACGACCAGCGCCGCGGCGCCGTCGTTCAGCGGGCAGCAGTTGCCGGCCGTGATCAGGCCGTCGGGGCGGAAGACGGGCTTGAGGCCCTGGACGGCCTCCAGGGTGACCCCGGCGCGCGGGCCGTCGTCCTGCGAGACGACCGTGCCGTCCGGGGTGGTGACCGGGGTGATCTCGCGGGCCCAGAAGCCGTTCTTGATGGCTTCCTCGGCCAGGTTCTGCGAGCGCACGCCGAACTCGTCCATGTCGGCGCGGGTCACGCCCTTGAGGCGGGCCAGGTTCTCCGCGGTCTGCCCCATGCCGATGTACGCGTCGGGGGTGCGGCCGTCCTCGCGCGGGTCGTGCCAGGAGGACCCGGTGGACTCGGCGACCTCCTTGGTACGGGCCTCGGACTCGGCGAAGAGCGGGTTGTGGGTGCCCGGGATGCCGTCGGAGGAGCCGTTCACGGACCGGGAGACCATCTCGACGCCCGCGGAGATGAAGACGTCGCCCTCGCCCGCCTTGATGGCGTGCAGCGCCATCCGCGAGGTCTGCAGCGAGGAGGCGCAGTAGCGGGTGATCGTGGTCGCGGGCAGGTGGTCCATGCCCATCTGCACCGCGACGATCCGGCCGAGGTTGTGGCCCTGCTCGCCGCCCGGGAGGCCGCAGCCCAGCATCAGGTCGTCGATCTCGCGCGGGTCCAGCCCGGGGACCTTGGCGAGGGCGGCCTGGATGACCGTGGCGGTCAGGTCGTCCGGGCGGACGTCCTTGAGGGATCCCTTGAAGGCGCGCCCGATCGGCGAACGGGCGGTGGAAACGATGACGGCTTCGGGCATCGGGGCTCCAAGGGAAGTGGTGTCGTACCGGGACCGCATGCGAAGTTACCGCCCCGTACCGTCGAGGTCACTGCCCTTGCGATGTGACTCCGGTCGCTCTGGGCGCATCCGCCGCACCGTCCTCCGGGGCGGCCGGCCCGCCGTCCGGGGCGGCGCCCGCGGTCTGCTCCGTCCGTCCGGTCTGCCCCGACTGATGCGTGAGGTCCTCGCCCGGCACCCGGCGCCTGCGCCGGTACTTGAGCAGGGCCCAGGCGCCACGGGCCCCGGTCACCTCCGTGCCGGCCTGTCCCGCCGCCGCCGAGGCGGCCTTGGCCAGCGGGAGCATGTCCTCGTTGCGTGACACGTCCAGCCGGTCCGACTCGGGCCAGACGCCCAGGGCCGCGCACAGGGTGGGCAGTATGGCCATCGCGGCGGTCGCGTACCCCTCCGCCGACGGGTGGTAGGAGTCCGGGCCGAACATCTCGCGGGGGTTCGCCGCGAACTCCGTGCCCATCAGGTCGCCGATCGAGACGGTACGGGCGCCCAGCGCGAGCACCCCGATCGTCTGGGCGGCCGCCAGCTGGCGCGAGACCCGGCGGGCCAGCCACCGCAGCGGCTGGTACACGGGCTCGATGGTGCCGAGGTCCGGGCAGGTGCCGACCACCACCTCGGAGCCCGCGAGCCGCAGCCGGCGTACGGCCGCGGTCAGCAGCCGCACCGACTGGGTGGGCGGCATCCGGCGGGTCACGTCATTGGCGCCGATCATGATCACGCACACGTCGGGGGGCGGGGCGTCCCCGTCCAGCAGCAGCCCCGTCTGGCGGTCGAGGTCGTCCGACATCGCACCCGAAAGGGCTACGTTGCGCAGCTCGACCGGCCGCTCGGCCACCGCCGCGAGCCCCGAGGCCAGCAGGGCGCCCGGAGTCTGCCGGGCCCGCCGCACCCCCAGCCCGGCGGCCGTGGAATCGCCCAGCACGCCGAACCGCAGCGGGCCCGGACTCAGCTCGGGGCCGCCGAACTCGCTCCCGTACAGCCCGTCCGCGCGCGGCGGATCCGGGAGGCCGGTGCCGACCGTCCGCTTCGCGAACTGCATCTCCGCGACCACCAGCCCGACCGCGGCGGCCCCGACGAGCCCGAGCCCGCCACCGCCGTACGCCGCCCCCGCCGCGATGCGGCGGGCCGTCCTCGCCCTGGACACCCTTCAAGCCACCTTCTCGGTCCCTTGGCCGGATCCCTGCGCCGTGCCTGCTCGACCCCGCCGTCCTGTTGACCTTCCTGCCCCGTACGGACGGTCGGCCAATCCCTTTCCGCATAGTCTGGCGGTGCCTCCCGGAGAACCCGTGGAGTCCCCTCCTTGGAGAACATGGTGCAATTCCACGACTCGATGATCAGCCTCGTCGGCAACACCCCGCTGGTGAAGCTCAACCGTGTGACCGAAGGCCTCCAGGCCACCGTCCTGGCCAAGGTCGAGTACTTCAATCCCGGCGGATCCGTGAAGGACCGGATCGCCGTGAGGATGATCGAGGCCGCCGAACAGAGCGGAGCACTCAAGCCCGGCGGCACCATCGTGGAGCCCACGAGCGGCAACACGGGTGTAGGACTCGCCATCGTGGCCCAGCAGAAGGGTTACAAGTGCATCTTCGTCTGCCCCGACAAGGTCTCGGCTGACAAGATCAACGTGATGCGCGCCTACGGCGCCGAGGTCGTGGTCTGCCCGACCGCCGTCGACCCCGAGCACCCGGACTCGTACTACAACGTGTCCGACCGCCTCGTGCGCGAGACCCCGGGCGCCTGGAAGCCCGACCAGTACAGCAACCCGAACAACTCGCGCTCGCACTACGAGACCACCGGTCCCGAGCTCTGGGAGCAGACCGCCGGGAAGATCACCCACTTCGTCGCCGGCGTCGGCACGGGCGGCACGATCTCGGGCACCGGCCGGTACCTCAAGGAGGCCTCCGACGGCCGCGTGAAGGTCATCGGCGCGGACCCCGAGGGCTCGGTCTACTCCGGCGGCTCGGGCCGCCCGTACCTCGTCGAGGGCGTCGGCGAGGACTTCTGGCCCACGGCCTACGACCCGAACGTGACCGACGAGATCATCGCGGTGTCCGACAAGGACTCCTTCCAGATGACCCGCCGCCTCGCGAAGGAGGAGGGCCTGCTCGTCGGCGGCTCCTGCGGCATGGCGGTCGTCGCCGCGCTGCGGGCGGCCGAGGGCCTCGGCCCGGACGACGTGGTCGTCGTCCTGCTCCCGGACAGCGGGCGCGGCTACATCAGCAAGATCTTCAACGACGAGTGGATGGCCGGACACGGCTTCCTGGAGGATGCGGGCCCCTCCGCCCGCATCCGGGACGTGCTCGCGGACAAGTCGGGCGGCATCCCCTCGCTGGTCCACATGCACCCCGAGGAGACCGTCGGCGAGGCCATCGAGGTGCTGCGCGAGTACGGCGTCTCGCAGATGCCGATCGTCAAGCCGGGCGCCGGCCACCCCGACGTGATGGCGGCCGAGGTCATCGGCTCCGTGGTCGAGAAGGAGCTGCTGGCGGCGCTGTTCGCGGGCGGCGCCTCGCTGGGCGACCCGCTGGAGAAGCACATGAGCTCGCCGCTGCCGCAGGTCGGCTCGGGCGAGCCGGTCGCCGAGCTGATGGCGGTGCTCGGCGAGGCCGACGCGGCGATCGTGCTGGTCGAGGGCAAGCCGACCGGTGTGGTGAGCCGTCAGGACCTGCTGGCGTTCCTGGCCAAGGGCGCGAAGTAGCCCGTACGAATCGGTGTGCGGGCCCGTGTACGAATCCGTGTGCGGGCCCGCACACGCGTGCGTGGACGCGTGCGCGTACGGGGCCGCGCGCGGGCGACGCGCAAACGGTACGGGCCCGACACGTGACGGCAGCACCGGCTTAACACGGCTCCGGCACAGTGGTGGTTGTCGGCAGGGAAGCCCGGGAAACCGGGACCCGGCCGGCACCACGAACGGCGTCGGCGCACTTCCGGAGCGGCTCCCGGACCGCGTTGGACGCCACGGACGCGCGGACGGCCCTGACCCGGCCCGTGTCCTGCGCGGGGACCGCCGTCGTCCCGCCCCCGGGAAACCGGGGTGCGGCGGTCCCCGCGCATAAACCTGTGCGCGGGCCGCCCGTCACCACCCTGCCGCCCGGCCGTCAGTTCAGCTGATCGGTACCGCGCCCGCCCCGGTGGAGGTGGCGGGAGAACTTCGCCGCGTGGGCGTAGTTGACGCCCAGGATGCCGAGCCAGACCACGACCAGGCCGCTGAGATGTGCCTGGGCGGCGCCGATCGCCGAGAGCGGGATCGCCAGCACCAGGGTGATGATCGCGAAGCCGAAGCGCTCGCCGAAGTTGCCGTCCGGGGAGTCCGCCGCACCGGGCCGGGTGCCGCGGGCCGCGGCGAGCCGCTCCTCCGCGAGGCGCCGGCGGACCTGTGTGTCCACCTTCTCCACGAACGAGTCGACCAGCTCGGCCTCGTACTCCGCCCCCAGCTCCCGACGGGCGTCGAGCGTGGCGGAGAGTTCCTTCTTCAGCTCTTGGGACTCCATCCCGCCACCCTAGGATCCGCCGTTCTCGCCGGCACTGGGGCTAACCCCCCTATCGCGTCGCACGAGCCCCCGGACGGGGCGGACGAGGAGGAGGGCGAGGGCGCAGCCGAGGCTGATCGCGGCGCCGGCCAGCAGCAGCGGGCGGATGCCGAAGAGGCCGCTCGCCGGGCCCGAGAGGGCCTGGCCGAGGGGGATGGCGAGGATCGAACCGCCCACCTCGTACGCGGTCACCCGGTTGAGCCGGTCCTCGGGTATCTGGGTCTGCATCGTGGTGGACCACTGGACGCCCCAGAAGGCCCAGCCCACGCCGCTGATCGCGTAGCCGAGCATGAGCAGCGGCAGGGCCGGGACCAGGGCCGCCGCCAGCGGCATCATCGGGAACAGGAACATCGCGACGCCGCCGCCGAGCAGCGGACGGACCGGGCGGACCCGGAGCGCGACGAGGCCGCCGAGGACGCAGCCGGCCCCGAAGGCGCCCTCCGCGTACCCGAAGGCGGCCTTGCCGTGCTCGGCGATGATCGAGGCCGCGCCGAGCGGGGTGAGCGGGCCCCAGACGAAGACGCCGAGCACCCACCAGATGAGGATCACGGCCCACAGCCAGGACCTGGAGCGGAACTCCTGCCAGCCCTCCCGCAGGTTCGTGAGCATGGACTGCGAGCGGTCGGGTGCGAGGCGGGGGAGCCGCAGCGCGAGCAGGCAGAGCCCGCTGATGGCGAAGGTGGCGGCGTCGATCACGAACACCCAGGCCGTGGAGGTGGCGGCGACGAGGACGCCGGCGAGCGCCGGCCCGGCCATCGTGGCCATCCCCTGGCTCACCCGCAGCACCCCGTTGGCCTGGGTGGGGTCGGTGGAGACCTGGGGGACGAGGCTTGCGGTGCCCGGCTGGAACATCGCGGTCGCGATGCCGCCGAGGACCGATCCGCCGATGACGAACCACAGGCTGGGGTGGCCGAGCCAGAGGTAGACGGCGAAGGAGCCCTGCGCCGCGCAGCGGACCGCGTCGGCGCCGATCATCTGCGGGAGGGGGTGGAAGCGGTCCGCGATCACCCCGCCGAAGACGATGAAGAGGGCGAAGGACCCCATCCAGGCACCCAGCGCGTACCCGATGCCGCTGACCCCGTAACCGAGCGAGAGCACGGCGACGGCCAGGGCGACCGGCATCATCGTGTCGCCCAGCATCGAGACGATGCGGGCGGTGAAGAACAGACCGAAGTTCTTGGTCCAGAGGCGGGTTCCGGGCAGGGGCGGGGCGGAGACGGACGAAGACACCATGGGGGCCAATTCACTTGAATGCGGTGGGGGGTTGGCCGGTGGATCCGGGCGGCCGGGCCTTGAGGATCAAGGGCCGGACGCGGGTCGGTCAAGGGAATTGATCCGGGTCCGGGGCGGCGCCCGGAGGGTTGCCGGGAGGGGTGCCGGGAGGTCTCGGATCGCGGGATCGGGTTGCCGTCCTGCATAGCCGCATGCAAAGTGCTCGGTGACTGAATATCCCGTCGGCGGCCGCCCGGCCGCCCGGCGGACGGGACGGAGGGGAACGGGATGAGCGAGAGCCCTGCGGCCCGGCTGCAGAAGCTGTTCGAGGGGCACCGGCTGACGCCCACGCAGCGGCGCATCGCGCACTGCATGGTGCGCGGGGCGGCCGAGGTGCCGTTCCTGTCGAGCGTGGAGCTCGCCGAGCTGGCCGGGGTCAGCCAGCCGTCGGTGACCCGGTTCGCGGTGGCGCTGGGCTTCGACGGCTATCCCGCGCTGCGCCGGCACCTGCGGGAAGTGGCCCCCGCCGAGCGGGCCGGCGGCGGGGAGCAGGACACGTACAACGAGTACCAGCAGGCCGTCCAGGGAGAGATCGAGAACCTGCGGCAGCTCTCCGCGATGCTCGCCGACCCGGAGCCGGTGCGCGAGGCGGGCCGGCTGCTGGCCGGGTCGAGTCCGCTGCCCGTCCTGGGGCTGCGGGCGGCGTCCTCGCAGGCGCGGGGGTTCGCGTACTTCGCCGCGAAGGTCCATCCGGACGTACGGCTGTTCGACGAGGGCGGCTCGATGCTCGCCGACCGGATCGACGCGGCCGCGGGCGCCGGGGCCTCGGCCCTGCTGTGCTTCGCGCTGCCCCGCCATCCGAAGGAGGTCGCGGAGGCCCTGGAGCACGCGCGGGGGGCCGGGCTGACCGTGGTCACGGTCGCCGACTCGGCCTTCGCGCCGGTGGCCCGCCACTCCGACCTGCTGATCCCGGCGCCCGTCGGCACGGGCCTGGCCTTCGACACGGCGTGCGCGCCGATGCTGCTGGGGCGGGTGCTGCTGGAGGCGATGGCGGACGCGTTGCCGGACGCGCAGGCTCGGCTGGAGGCGTTTGACGCGCGGGCCGCGGCGCGGGGGCTGTTCGTGGAGTAGGTCTCGTCGAGTGCCGGGACGCGTCCCGGCGGCGGGAGCAGGGCGCCCCCCGGGCGGGGGGTCAGAGGAGGGCGTCCGGGGCGGCCGCGCCCGCTTCCGCGGTGATCGCGGACAGGGGCTGTGCCGCGCGGGCCAGGGTGAAGCGGACCTTCCCCGAGGGGGTCACGGCGAAGCCGTGGATCGCCGGGCGGGGCAGGCTGTTGTAGCCGTAGTGCGCGGTGAAGGCGTACGCCCCCGTGTCGGGCACGCAGACCAGGTCCCCCGGGGCCAGCGGCGGCAGCTCCCGCGCGGCGGCGAGGAGGTCGCCCGCGAAGCACGCCGGCCCGGCGATGTCCTGGGCGACGGGCGGCCCCGTCAGCGGAGCCCCCTTCGCGGAGTAGGGGAGGATGCGCAGCGGCCAGGCCGCCGGGGCGTACACCGTACGGGTGGCCAGCTGGACCCCCGCGTGCGTGAGCGCGATCGGCCGCCCGCCGGTGGTCTTCGTGTACTCGACGCGGGTCAGTACCAGCCCGTGTTTGGCCGTGAGGGACCGGCCGAACTCCGTGACCAGCCCGTACGCCCCCGAGAAGAGCCCGGGGACGGCCTCGCGCAGTGTGCTCGCGTACTCCGCGTAGGTGGGGGTGGCGGTGTCCGAGGTGAAGTTCACCGGGAGCCCGCCGCCGATGTCCAGGGTGTCGACCTGTCGCCGCCCGGCCGCCGCGTTGATCTCCTCGGCCAGGGTGTGGAGCTCCCGTACGCCTTCGGCGATCAGCGGGAGCGGAACTCCCTGGGAGCCCGAGTGGGTGTGCAGCCGGGTGAGCCACGGCCGGTCCAGGTACGCCCGTACGAGCCACTCGCGCGCGCCCGGGTCGCGCAGCGCGATGCCGAACTTCGAGGTGGCCGTGGCGGTGGAGAGGGCGTCGATGCTGCCCGCGCCGGTCTGCGGGTTGATCCGTACGCCGATCGGGGACGTGGTGGCCGCCCGGGCGACGAGGGCGTCGAGGCGTTCCAGCTCCTGGCGGTTGTCGGCGTTCACCGCGACGCCCAGGGCGAGGGCCTCCCGCAGCTCGGCGGCCGTTTTCGCGGGGGAGTCGAGGACGATGCGCTCCGGCGCGACCCCGGCCGCGCGCGCCAGCGCCAGCTCGCCGGGGCTGGCCACCTCGCAGCCCAGTCCGGCGTCGGCGAGCAGCCGCAGTACGGGGACGAGCGGGGCCGCCTTGACGGCGAAGGCGTGCAGGACGGGGGTGCCGGGGGCGAGGGCCCGGGCGAAGGCACCGGTCAGGGCGGCTGCGGAGGCGCGGATGCCGGCCGTGTCGAGCAGGCAGAGGAGGGGGGAGTCCTCCTCGATCAGGCCCTGCTCCACGGCGGCCCGTACGGCCAGGTCCCGTCGGCGGACGGCCTCACGGGTGGAGTCCTCGGCGGAGTCCCGGGTGGAGTCCCCGGTGGCGTGCGCGTGTGCGTCGGCTGCCATGTCCGCCATCCCATCATCCGGCGCGTCCGCCCGCAGCTGTTGACTGAATCTATTCAGGGGGTAAAGATGTGAATGGATTGACCAACAACGGAGGAGGCACCGCCATGTCAGGACCCCGCCCCGTACGTGCCGCGCGAGGTACCGAGCTGAGCACCCTGGGATGGCAGCAGGAGGCCGCGCTGCGGATGCTCCAGAACAACCTTGACCCCGAGGTCGCCGAGCACCCCGACAAGCTCGTCGTCTACGGCGGCACCGGCAAGGCCGCCCGCGACTGGCGCTCGTACGACGCGATGGTCCGCACCCTCCAGACCCTCAAGCAGGACGAGACGATGCTCGTCCAGTCCGGCCGCCCGGTCGGCGTCATGCAGACGCACGAGTGGGCGCCGCGCGTGCTCCTCGCGAACTCCAACCTGGTCGGCGACTGGGCCAACTGGGAGGAGTTCCGCCGCCTGGAGAACCTGGGCCTGACCATGTACGGGCAGATGACGGCCGGTTCGTGGATCTACATCGGCACCCAGGGCATCCTGCAGGGGACCTACGAGACCTTCGCGGCCGTCGCTACAAAGAAGTTCAACGGGACCCTGGCCGGCACCATCACCCTCACCGCCGGCCTCGGCGGCATGGGCGGCGCCCAGCCGCTGGCCGTGACGATGAACGACGGCGTCGCCATCTGCATCGACGTGGACCCGCGCGCCATCGACCGCCGCATCGAGCACCGCTACCTCGACGTCAAGGCGAACGACCTGCGGCACGCGCTGCAGCTCGCCGTCGAGGCCCGCGACGCCCGCAAGCCGCTCTCCATCGGCCTGCTCGGCAACGCCGCCGAGCTGCTCCCGCAGATGCTCGCCGAGGGCGCGCCGATCGACATCGTGACCGACCAGACCTCGGCCCACGACCCGCTCGCCTACCTGCCGGTCGGCGTCGACTTCGACGACATGGCCGACTACGCGGCCAAGGACCCGGCCGGGTTCACCACTCGCGCCCGCGAGTCCATGGCCACGCACGTCGAGGCCATGGTCGGCTTCATGGACGCGGGCGCAGAGGTCTTCGACTACGGCAACTCCATCCGCGGCGAGGCCCAGCTGGCCGGCTACGACCGCGCCTTCGCCTTCCCCGGCTTCGTCCCCGCCTACATCCGCCCGCTGTTCTGCGAGGGCAAGGGCCCCTTCCGCTGGGCGGCGCTGTCCGGCGAGGCCTCGGACATCCACAAGACCGACAAGGCGATGCTGGAGCTCTTCCCGGAGAACGAATCCCTGCACCGCTGGATCAAGATGGCCGGCGAGCGCGTCCACTTCCAGGGACTGCCCGCCCGCATCTGCTGGCTCGGCTACGGCGAGCGCGACAAGGCCGGCGAGCGCTTCAACGAGATGGTCGCCGACGGCACCCTCGCCGCGCCCCTGGTGATCGGCCGCGACCACCTGGACTGCGGCTCGGTGGCCTCCCCGTACCGCGAGACCGAGGCCATGCTCGACGGCTCCGACGCGATCGCCGACTGGCCGCTGCTCAACGCCATGGTCAACGTGGCCTCCGGCGCCTCCTGGGTCTCCATCCACCACGGCGGCGGCGTGGGCATGGGCCGCTCCATCCACGCGGGCCAGGTCACGGTCGCCGACGGCACGAAGCTCGCGGGCGAGAAGATCCGCCGCGTCCTGACCAACGACCCGGGCATGGGCGTCATCCGCCACGTCGACGCCGGCTACGACATCGCCGAGACCGTCGCGGACGAGCGCGGCGTCCGCATCCCGATGCGCGAGGGCGACGACGCGTGAGCGGCGAGGACGCCGCCGGAGCCTCGTTCCACTCCATGTGGGCCGAGCTCCGGCCCATCGGCCGGCACGCGGAGTCCGGCGGGTACCGCCGCTCCGCGTGGACCGGAGCCGACGCCGACTGCCGTACCTGGTTCCAGGCGCAGGCCGAGGCGCGCGGGCTCGCGTACGAGACCGACCGCAACGGCAACCAGTGGGCCTGGCTCGGTGACCCCCTCGCCGGGGACGCCGTCGTCACCGGCTCCCACCTGGACTCCGTCCCCGACGGCGGGGCCTTCGACGGCCCCCTCGGGGTGGTGTCCTCCTTCGCGGCCCTGGACGAACTCCGCAGGAGGGGAGCGGATTTCTCCAGGCCCCTGGCCATCACCAACTTCGGCGACGAGGAAGGGGCCCGCTTCGGGCTGGCCTGCGTCGGCTCCCGGCTCGCCGCCGGACAGCTGACCAAGGAGAAGGCGTACGCGCTGCGCGACGCGGACGGCGTCCGCCTGCCGGCCGCCATGGAGGCGGCCGGGTACGACCCCTCCGCCATCGGCGCCGACCCCGAACGGCTCGCCCGCATCGGAGCCTTCGTCGAACTGCACGTGGAACAGGGCCGGGCCCTGGACCTCTCCGGGGACCGGGTCGGCATCGCCTCCGCGATCTGGCCGCACGGCCGCTGGCGCTTCGACTTCCGCGGCGAGGCCAACCACGCCGGCACCACCCGGCTGGCCGACCGCCGCGACCCGATGCTCACCTACGCGCAGACCGTGCTCGCGGCCCGCGCCGAGGCGGCCCTCGCCGGGGCCGTGGCCACCTTCGGGAAGATCGCCGTCGAGCCCAACGGGGTCAACGCGATCCCCTCGCTCGTGCGCGGCTGGCTCGACTCCCGCGCCGCCGACCAGGCCACCCTCGACACGGTCGTGACCGCGATCGAGAAGGCCGCCCGCGAGCGCGCGGACGCGGAGGGGATCGACCTGGACGTGGTCCGGGAGTCCTTCACCCCGGTCGTCGAGTTCGAGCACGCCCTGCGCGAGGAGATGAACCGGATCCTCGGCGGAGCCGTCCCCGTGCTCGGCACGGGCGCGGGACACGACGCCGGAATCCTCTCGGCGGCCGTCCCGACCGCCATGCTGTTCGTGCGCAACCCCACCGGGGTCTCGCACTCCCCGCGGGAGTTCGCCGCCGAGGACGACTGCGTGGCAGGCGTCCTCGCCCTCGCCGACGTACTGGAAGGCCTCGCATGCAGGTGAAGGGGCACGTGCTGAAGACGTACTGGCTGGAGCACGCCTGGCTCGGCACCCATGTCGAGCCGGGCGTCGCCCTGGACGTGGCAACGGACGACGGGCGGATCTCCGCCCTGCGGACCGGGGCCGAGACCCCGCCCCCGGGGGCGGAGGTCCTGCGCGGCCTGACGGTCCCGGGCCTGGCCAACGCGCACAGCCACGCCTTCCACCGGGCCCTGCGCTCGACCGTGCAGGTCGGCTCGGGCACCTTCTGGACCTGGCGCGACTTCATGTACAAGGTCGCCCAGAACCTCACCCCCGACAGCTACTTCGCGCTCGCCCGCGCCGTCTACGCCGAGATGGCGCTGGCCGGCATCACCGCGGTGGGCGAGTTCCACTACGTCCACCACGCCCCCGGCGGGGTCCCGTACGCCGACCCCAACGCCATGGGCGAGGCCCTGATCGCGGCCGCCGCCGAGGCCGGCATCCGGATCACGCTCCTCGACACGGCGTACCTGTCGGCGGGCTTCGGAGAGGCACCCAACCCCCACCAGCTGCGCTTCTCCGACGGCACCGCGGACGCCTGGGCCGAGCGGGTCTCGGCCCTCAAGTCCCGCGAGCACGCCCTGATCGGCGCCGCGATCCACTCCGTGCGCGCGGTACCGGCGGCCCAACTGGCTACCGTGGCCCGCTGGGCCGGGGAGCGGCGGGCCCCGCTCCACGTCCACCTCTCGGAGCAGACCGCCGAGAACGACGCCTGCCTCGCGGCCCACGGCCGCACCCCGACCCAACTGCTCGCCGACCACGGGGTGCTCGGCCCGCGCACCACCGGGGTGCACAACACGCACCTCACCGACGCGGACATCGCGCTCCTGGGCTCCACCACCACCGGCACCTGCATGTGCCCCACCACGGAACGCGACCTCGCGGACGGCATCGGTCCGGCCGTACGCCTCCAGCGCGCGGGCAGTCCGCTCTCGCTGGGCAGCGACAGCCATGCGGTGATCGACCTGTTCGAAGAGGCGCGGGCGATGGAACTGAACGAGCGCCTGAGCAGCCGTACGCGCGGCCACTGGACGGCGAACGCGCTGCTCACCGCCGCCACGGAGGACGGGCACGCCGCCCTCGGCTGGTCGGAAGCGGGCCGCCTGGAGGCGGGCGCGCTGGCCGACTTCACCACCATCACCCTGGACTCCGTCCGCACGGCGGGGGCCCTTCCCCGGCTCGGGGCGGAGACGGCCGTCTTCGCCGCCTCGGCCGCCGACGTCCGCCACACGGTGGTGGGCGGCCGCCACATCGTCCGCGACGGCGCCCACACCCAAGTCGCGGACGTCCCGTCCGCCCTGGCCGCCACGATCGCCGCCCTCCGCGGCTGACACCTCCGCCTGCTGCGGGCCTTCCCCCGCCCCTTCCCGGAACCGGGGCGGAGCCCCGGTTCCGGGAAGGGGCGGGGCGGGGGAACGAAACCACTCGACGACCCCGAGGGATCATGACCACCACAGCCATCACCAACATCGGCAGCCTCGTCACCAACGACCCCGCCCTGGGCGACGGCACCCCCCTCGGCCTGATCGAGAACGCCGCGGTAGTCATCGAGAACGACACCATCGCCTGGGTCGGCCCCGCCGACAAGGCCCCGGCCACGGACACGGCGTACGACGCCGAGGGCCGCGCCGTCATCCCCGGCTTCGTCGACTCCCACTCCCACCTCGTCTTCGCGGGCGACCGCACCGCGGAGTTCAACGCCCGCATGTCCGGCCGCGCCTACTCCGCCGGAGGCATCCGCACCACCGTCGCCGCCACCCGCGCCGCCTCCGACGCCGCGCTCGAAGCGAACCTGGTGCGCCACCTCCACGAGGCCCGCCGCCAGGGCACCACCACCTTCGAGACCAAGTCCGGCTACGGCCTCACGGTCCAGGACGAGGCCCGAGCCCTCCGCATCGCCGCCGCGCACACCGAGGAGGTCACCTACCTCGGCGCGCACATCGTCTCCCCGGACTACGCCGACGACCCGGCGGGCTACGTGGATCTCGTCACCGGCGAGATGCTGACCGCCTGCGCCCCGTACGCCCGCTGGGTGGACGTGTTCTGCGAGAGGGGCGCCTTCGACGGCGACCAGGCCCGGGCGATCCTCACCGCCGGCGCCGCCGCCGGGCTGATCCCGCGCGTCCACGCCAACCAGCTGTCCCACGGCCCCGGCGTCCAGCTCGCCGTCGAGCTGGAGGCGGCCTCCGCCGACCACTGCACCCACCTCACCGACGCCGACGTGGACGCCCTCGCCCAGGCGTCCGGCACGACCGTGGCCACCCTGCTGCCCGGCGCCGAGTTCTCCACCCGCGCGCAGTGGCCCGACGCCCGCCGGCTCCTCGACGCGGGGGTCACCGTGGCGCTGTCGACCGACTGCAACCCGGGCTCCTCCTACACGAGCTCGATGCCGTTCTGCATCGCCCTCGCCGTCCGCGACATGGGGATGACCCCGGACGAGGCCCTGTGGTCCGCCACCGCCGGCGGCGCCCGCGCCCTGCGCCGCGGTGACATCGGCGCGCTGACCCCCGGGGCCCGCGCGGACCTGGTCCTTCTCGACGCCCCCAGCCACGTCCACCTCGCCTACCGGCCGGGTGTCCCGCTGGTCTCGGCCGTCTGGCAGAAGGGCCTCAAGACGGCCTGAAACCGCCGGTATCCGGACGCCGCGATCCGCCCCCGGGCGCGGATCGCGGCCTATGGACGGGCTGTTGATACGGCGCCGTCCTTTGTCTTCCCTCCGTAAGGCCCCCGGCGTACCTTGAGCCACCAATCTGATGTGCCGTCAGTAACTTGTGGCCCGAGGTTCGAGGGGAAGACGAAGGTGTCCGACCGGAAACGCTCCACCGCGCTCGCGCTGGCCTCCGCGCTGGCGGGGGCGGCGGTACTGCTGGCCGCCCCCGCGGCCCATGCGGCCGTTGTCGACGTCCAGTACGACTGCAAGACCCCCATCGGGGACAAGTCGGCGGTCTCGCCGATCGAGATCAAAGGAGTCAAGGAGGGCAGCGGGTACAAGCTGACGATGTCCTTCCAGAAGGGCGTCTCCTCCAGCCCCATCGAGCTCGGCAAGGGCGCGATGACGCCCAGCGCCGTGATCATGGTCGACGGTGCGGAGAAGGTGTCGGTCCCGGTCTCCGGGGCGCCCAACTCCGAGGCCGTTCCGGCCAACACCCCCATCAAGATCAGCGACCTCTCGGGCACGTACACGCCCAAGAAGTCCGGCAAGGTCACCCTCACGCCGGGCGTGCTCACGATCAAGGCGATGGGTACGACCACCACCTGCACCCCGGGCAACAGCCCCAAGCCGTCGCTCGAACTCGACGTGGCGGGCGCCGCGGGTGCCGCGGGCGGCAGCACCACCGGGGACAGCCTCCCGCAGACCGGCCCCGAAGACTCCGCCATCGCCCTCGGAACCCTCGGCGCCACCGTGATCCTCTCCGGCGCCGCGGGCGTGCTCTGGCTGACCCGGCGCGGCCAGCGGGCCCGGTCCTGAACGGAGCGCACCCGGTCATGCCCGTGCTCCACTCGCCCCGAAGGTCCGGCGGGCTCCTCCTCGCCACCGTCGCCGCCGTGGCCGCCGCCGTGCTCCCCTGCGCGGTGGCGGCCCCGGCCGCCGCCGACGGGCCCGGCTGGACCGCCGAGCCCGTCGCCGGGAGCGCGCCGGCGGCGGCGGCGAAGGCCGGGGACCGCCCGTACTTCGCGCGCCCGTTCTTCTACCTCGCGGGTCCCTCCGGCACGGTGCTGGAGGACCGCCTCGTCCTGGCCAACACCAGCGACCAGGAGCACACCATCACCCTGCGCGGCGCCGACGTCTACAACACGGCGGACGGCGCCTTCGCCGTGCGCCCCGCCGGGCCCGCCGCCGGAGGCGGCCCGGAAGGGCCCGTCACCGGCGCGGGCCCGTGGATCAGCTTCGGCACGGCCACCACGGTCAAGGTCCCGGCGCGCACCCGAGCCGTGGTCCCCTTCACCGTCACCGTGCCGCCCGGCTCCCCGCCGGGGGACCACCCGGCCGCCGTCGTCGCCACCGAGTCCGGCCGCGAGGTGGGCGTACGGGTCCACCTGCGCGTCGGCGGCCCGGCGCTGGCGGCGCTCACGGTCGAGGACGTGTCCGTACGGGGCAAGGGCGCGGCCGCGCGCGTCGCGTACACCCTGGTCAACCGCGGCAACGTGGCCCTCGCCCCCGAGCTCGCCATCAGCGCCGAGGGCGCCCTCGGCGAGGTCGCGGGCCGCAGCGTCCGCACCCTGCCCGTCGAGGTGCTGCCCGGCCAGCGCGTCGAGCTGACCGAACCCTGGCCCGGCGCACCCGTGTTCGACCGGGTCGCCCTGACCCTCACCGTCACGGCCCCCGGCGGCGCCCGCGCCACGGGAAGCACCTCGGTCTGGTTCGTGCCCTGGGGCATCGCGGGCACGACCGGTCTCGGGCTGCTCGGCCTCGGCGCCGTGGCCGCGGGCGCGCTGTTCCTCGTACGCAAGCGGCGGATCCGGTCCGGTGACGGGCCCGGGCCCGCGCCGCACGGGAGCGCCGTACCCGAAGAAGCCCCAGCGCCGGAACACGAGTTGACGGGAGCACCCAGGTGAGCACCCAGGTGAGCGCCAAGGCCGGTGGGAGACACGGCGGCAAGGTCAGGGCCCTGGTCGCGGCGGGACGCGCGGGGCTGGCCACGGGGTTGGCGGCGGGGCTGGCCGTGTGCGCGCTGGCGCTGTCCGCGGCGGTCCCGGCCGCCGCGGACGACGGGCCCGAACCGGCCGTGGCCCTCTCGCTCAAGGAGGCCGCCAAGGGCACGCAGATGGCCGTCACCGGAACGGGCTGGCGGGCCAAGACCATGGTGATGCTGCTGGTCTGCGGACAGAACATGATCGGCGGCACCAACAGCTGCGCCAACGCCGACGGGGTGGCCGTCTCGGTCGCCGACGACGGGCACTTCTCCGCCCAGCTCCCGGTGGTCGCCCCGCCCAAGCCCTGCCCCTGCGTGGTCAACGTGACCTCCGTCAACGGGGACCAGTCCACCGTCGCGGCCCCGCTGAAGATCACCGACCACCCGGTCGCCGACCTGCCCACCGAGGGCGGCACGGCCCGCCTCGCCCTGCTCACCGGGGTCCGGCTCAAGGGCGAGGACGGGGTGCTGACCTGGTTCGGGGCCCCGCCCGGCCGCAAGTTCACGGTCACCGTGGGCAATCTCGGCTCCGCCGCGGTCAAGGACCCGGTCTTCCAGCTCGGCACCGCCCACGGGGTGTTCGCGCCGACCTGGGAGGAGGTCCGCTGGAAGGGCACCATCCCGCCCGGCGGCAAGGCGGAGGTCTCCCTCGACGCCACCCTGACCGCGGGCGCCCACGGGGACTACACCCTCTCCCTCAAGTACGGGGAGACGGTGCTGGCCACGCAGCCCTGGGGCGTGGACCGCCCGTACGGGGTGCTGCTGTTCTGGGGCCTGCTCCTGCTGGTGATCCCGGCCGCCGTCTTCCGCATCGGCATGGCCGTCGTCGACAAGGTCCGCCCCCGTACGGGTCTCCCGGCGGTCGGGGGCCGCCACCGCGGCCACCGGCCGGACCCGGCGGCGGTGACGGCCCGGCTGCCGCGGATCCCGGCGGTACGGGGACCCGCGCGCGGCCCCGTACGAGGACCGCTGGCCCGCTCCGCCCCGGCGGCCGAACCCCCGCAGACCACCACGGCGGTACTGCCGTGGTTCACCCCGGACAGCGCGCCGGGGACAGCAGCACCATCCGACGCACCACAGGCAGCACAGGCAGCACAGGCACCACAGGCGTCCGCACCGTCTGAGAACAGTCCGACGACGAAAGGAACCTTGTGAACACCCAACGGAGGATGAGCGCGGCCGCGGTCGCGCTGCTTCTCGGCGGCGCGGGCGTGGTGATGGTGGCCGCGGCCCCGGCCGGCGCGGCCGAGATTTCGTTCCAGACCGTGTGCGATCCGCCGATCGGGGCGAACATCGAGGGGACGACCAAGGCCGAGGTCACCGTGACGCCCGCCGAGGCCAAGGTGGGCGATGAGGTGGAGGTGGTCTGGAAGACCACCAAGGCGGCTTCGGACAACCCCGGCTACACGGATCTGGCGCCGAACTCGGTGACCCCGTCCGGAGTGATCAAGCTGGGCGGGGACGCCACCGGCGACCTGCCGGTGCAGGGCAAGGCGGAGAACCCGGCGATCCCCAAGAACTCACCGATGGTGGTCACTCCCATGAAGGCGAAGCTCAAGCTGACGAAGGCCGGCACGGTCACCCTGACCCCGGCCTCGTACAAGATCAACGTGCTGAGCACGGACACCGTGTGCACGGCCAAGGCGGGGACGACCGTCCCGGTCGGGGCCACGATCAAGGTGACGGGCGCGGGCAACCCGAACCCGACGCCCACCACCGCGCCCCCCACCAGCCAGCCCCCCACCACGGCTCCGCCGACGAGCCAGCCGCCCACCAGCCAGCCGCCGACGAGCCAGCCTCCCAGCAGCCAGCCGCCCAGCAGCCCCGCGCCCTCCCCGTCCGGTGGGGGCCAGACCGACTTCCCCGGCCAGACCGTGGACGTCACCTTCGACTGCGGGTCCTTCATCCAGGGAGGCCCGCTCAAGGGCAAGGTGACGATCAACGCGAAGAAGAACGGCGGCACCTACGACCTGATCGCCACCACCGCCAAGGGCGTGATGAACAGTCCCATGGACCTCCCGGCGGGAGCGCTCCAGCCCGCGCTGGACATCAAGCTCGGCGGCGCCGACAGCGGCATCGTCAAGGTCAGCGGCCCGGGCAACCCCGAGCCGATCAAGGGCGGCGCGCCGGTCAGCCTCAGTGACATGAAGGGCACCTACAAGCCCGGAAAGACCGGCAAGACCACGCTGACCCCGGACAAGCTGACGATCAACGTGGTCATGGCCCCGGGCGCCGCCCCGATCGTGGTGCCCTGCGTGGCGAAGTCCAGCGCGGTGTCGCTCACGCTCGACACCGCCGCCCAGCCGGGCGGCTCGGGCACCTCCGGTTCCTCCGGCTCCTCCGGCACCTCGGGCAGCACCTCGGGCGGCCTCGCCGAGACCGGAGCCTCGGACGACGGCGGCATCAAGGCCCTGGCCCTGGTCGCCGGCACGGTGATGCTCCTCGGCGCGGCCGTCTTCACCTTCACCCCGTGGCGCCGCCTGCGCGGCCGACCGTAACGGCCCGCCCGCGACAACGGAACGGTCCGGCACACCTTGCGGTGTGCCGGACCGTTCCGTTGTCGGGCCGTTCGCCCTGTCGGGGGGTGCGTCAGTGCACGCCGCCCATGAGGGGCTGGACCTTCTTGCGGTACATGTAGATCGCGATACCGGCGAGCACCGCCAGCGCGCCCTGGCTGGCGAACCAGCCCTGGGTGTCCGTCGGGGCGCCGAGCAGCTGGAGCAGCGCGATCGTCGAGTCACCGGCGGTGACCGCGAGGAAGAAGACACCCATCATCTGGGAGGCGTACTTCTGCGGCGCCAGCTTGGTGGTCAGCGACAGGCCGACGGGGGAGAGCGTGAGCTCACCGACGGTCTGGATGAAGTACACGCCGACCAGCCACATCGGGCTGACCTTCGTGTCGCCGGTGGCCAGGCCCTGGGCCATCATCATGACGCCGAAGGAGACGCCGATCATGACCAGCGCGAAGGAGAACTTCGCGAGGGTGGTGGGCTCCTTGGAACGACGGGCCAGCGCCACCCACAGCATCGCGAAGAGGGGCGCGAGCGCCATCACGAACAGCGGGTTGAGCGACTGGAACCAGCTCTCCGGGAAGTTGAAGCCGAACAGCGTGCTGTCCGTGCTGTCCTTCGCGAACAGGGCCAGCGTGGAGCCGGTCTGGTCGTAGATCGCCCAGAAGATCGCGGCGGCGGCGAAGAACCAGACGTACGCCGACATGCGCGAGCGCTCGACGTCCGAGAGGTCCTTGTCGCGCTTGATGCGCAGGATCGCCCAGGCGGGGAGGACCAGACCGGCGATGGTCAGCGGCCACAGCGCGTAGTTGATCGTGAAGATGCCGGCCAGGCCGATGACCGCGTAGGCGGCGGCGGCGACGCCGAGCCAGATCAGGCCCTTCTTGAGGACGGAGGACTTCTCGGCGGCGCTCAGCGGGCTCGGAACCGTGTTGGAGACCGGGTTCAGGTGGCGGAAGCCGAAGAAGTAGAAGGCGAGGCCCAGGGCCATGCCGACACCGGCCATGGCGAAGCCGAGGTGCCAGTTGACCTCCTGGCCGACGTAGCCGATCGTCAGCGGGGCGACGAAGGCACCGAGGTTGATGCCCATGTAGAAGATCGTGAAGCCACCGTCACGGCGGGGGTCGTTCTTGTCCGTGTACAGCTGGCCGACCATCGTGGAGATGTTGGCCTTGAGCACGCCGGAACCGGCGGCGATGAGCGCCAGGCCGATGAAGAACGAGATGGACGAGGGCACCGCCAGCAGGAAGTGACCGGTCATGATCACGACACCGGCGACCGCCACGGCCTTGCGGGCGCCCCACACGCGGTCGCCGAGCCAGCCGCCCGGGAGGGCGAGGAGGTAGACCATCGCGTTGTAGACGGAGTAGATCGCGACCGCGGTCGCGTCGTTCATCCCGAGACCACCGTCGGCGACGTTGGTGGCCAGGAAGAGCACGAGCAGTGCGCGCATGCCGTAGAAGCTGTAGCGCTCCCACATCTCCGTCATGAAGAGGAAGGCGAGGCCGCTGGGGTGTCCGAGGAAGGTCTTCTCGGTCGAGGTACCGGCCGAGTCCTTCGTCAGGCTGGAAGCCATGGTCGATCCTTGCTTGCTCGGGACGCGCGGCTTCGTGAGCTCAACGGCGCCCGGTGAGGGGTGGCCGGTACCGGCTTCGGGTGCTCCGGACCCCACGCCCGGGGGTCTCGCTCCGCGGGGGCGAAGACGAAGGAACATCCGCAACCGGGATCCACGCCCCGTCGCGCTCCATCGCGCGAAGGGCCCGGCCCATAGGTCATTCACTGTCATCTGCTGCCCGGAACGGGCGGTGCGACAACAATGCCTGCCCGATCGGGGCAGAAATAGAGACTTTCGGCCGGTTTTCGCTCGAAAGTCTCTTGGAGGTAGTGCATCAGGCGTCTCGACACCATACGACACGACAGTGCCGCATATGAAAGTACTTGAGATATGGATCACAGGTAGCAGTGGAACCAAGTGGGTACATTCGAAGGCTGTGAGTAGCCCACGAGGTCAGATATAGAGGGGTCCACAAGCGGGCCTCTTCTTTACCCCGCCGCGGACTACCATCACCCACATGACGCGTGTACTGCTCGCCGAGGACGACGCATCCATCTCGGAACCCCTGGCCCGCGCCCTGCGCCGGGAAGGGTACGAGGTCGAGGTCCGGGAGGACGGCCCCACCGCCCTGGACGCGGGACTGCAGGGCGGCATCGACCTCGTCGTCCTGGACCTGGGACTGCCGGGCATGGACGGGCTGGAGGTCGCCCGCCGGCTGCGCGCCGAGGGCCACGGGTTCCCGATCCTGGTCCTCACCGCCCGCGCCGACGAGGTCGACACGGTCGTGGGCCTGGACGCCGGCGCCGACGACTACGTGACCAAGCCCTTCCGGCTCGCCGAGCTGCTCGCCCGCGTGCGGGCCCTGCTGCGGCGCGGCGCCACCGAGGCCTCCCAGCCCCCGGCCACCCACGGGGTGCGGATCGACGTCGAATCGCACCGCGCGTGGATGGGCGAGGAGGAGCTCCAGCTCACCGCGAAGGAGTTCGACCTGCTGCGGGTCCTCGTCCGCGACGCGGGCCGGGTCGTCACCCGCGACCAGCTCATGCGCGAGGTCTGGGACACCACCTGGTGGTCCTCCACCAAGACCCTCGACATGCACATCTCCTGGCTCCGCAAGAAGCTGGGCGACGACGCGGCCAACCCCCGGTACATCGCCACCGTCCGCGGGGTCGGCTTCCGCTTCGAGAAGAGCTGATCGCACCTTCGAGAAGAGCTGATCGCACCTTCGAGTAGAGCCGGAACGACCCGGGACCGTATATCTGGATATCTAGGGCATCCTCGGAGTCATGCGCCGCCGCCTGATCAACTCCACGCTCGCCGTGGTGCTCGTCGTCATCGCCGTCTTCGGGGTCTCCCTCGTCATCGTCGAGACCCGCACCATCACCAGCAGCGCCCAGGACCGCATCGAGTCCGAGGCGCTGCGGCTGGTGGGCATCGTCGAGAGCGACGTCCTGGAGAAGAAACAGGTCGACCCCGGCGCGCTGGCCGAACAGCTCGACTCCGGCCGGTACGCCCGGATCACGATCCCGGGCCGGGAGCCGATCGAGATCGGCACGCGCATCACCGAGAGCGTGATCCGGGGCACCGCCCTCGGGGAGCAGGGCGAGACCGTGGTCGTCGAAGAGCCGCGCTCCACCGTCACCCGCGAGGTGGGCCGGACCCTGGCCGTGGTCGGCGCCGTCGCCCTGCTGGCCGTCGTGGCGGCGGTCCTGCTCGCCGTACGCCAGGCCAACCGGCTGGCCTCCCCGCTGACCGACCTCGCCGAGACGGCCGAGCGCCTCGGATCGGGCGATCCGCGCCCCCGCCACAAGCGGTACGGGGTCCCCGAGCTGGACCGGGTCGCGGACGTACTGGACTCCAGTGCCGAGCGGATCGGCCGCATGCTCACCGCCGAGCGGCGGCTGGCCGCGGACGCCTCGCACCAGCTGCGCACCCCGCTCACGGCCCTGTCGATGCGGCTGGAGGAGATCACGGTCACCGACGACCTGGAGACCGTGCGGGAGGAGGCGACGATCGCCCTCACCCAGGTGGAACGGCTCACGGACGTGGTCCAGCGGCTGCTGACGAACTCCAGGGACCCGCGCACGGGCTCCGCCGTCCCCTTCGACCTGGACGAGGTCGTCAAACAGCAGCTGGAGGAGTGGCGCCCCGCCTACCGCAGCGCCGGCCGGGCCGTCGTCCGCTCCGGGAAGACCGGCATCCGCGCCGTGGGCACCCCCGGGGCGGTCTCGCAGGTCCTGGCGACGCTGGTGGAGAACTCCCTCATGCACGGGGGCGGCACCGTGGCGCTGCGCACCCGCGTGATCGGCAACCAGGCCGTACTGGAGGTCACGGACGAGGGACCGGGCGTGCCGGCGGACCTCGGCAACCGGATCTTCGAGCGGGCCATCAGCGGCCGCAACTCCACCGGCATCGGCCTCGCCGTGGCCCGGGACCTCGCGGAGGCCGACGGCGGCCGCCTGGAGCTGCTCCAGGCCCGGCCGCCGGTGTTCGCCCTGTTCCTGAGCCGGACCGCGCCCGCGCCCGCGACCTCGGAGCCGGAGCAGACGGTCCGCTGAGGGCGGCGTGGGTGGCCGGAGGGGCCTCAGTTGGCCGCGGCCTCCGGGGTCCGGGTCACCGGGGCGGCCTGCGCGTCCGCCGCGGTCGCGGACTGGCCGTCACGCTGCTCGACGACCAGCGAGGCCGCGGGCGGCGCCGGCAGGGCCTTGAAGACCCAGGTGCGGTAGGACCAGAAGCGGAACACGGTGGCGATGCCGATGCCGGTGAACTTGAAGAAGTTCGAGGCGAGCGGCCCGTCCCAGTGGAAGCCGTAGGTGGCCGTGAAGAGGATGCCGTTCTCGATCACCAGCCCGATCGCGCTGAACGCGACGAACAGCCCGAGCTCACGGGTGCGGCCCGCTCCGGTCCGGTCGGCCCGGTCCCGGTAGGCGAAGTAGCGGAAGCCCAGGTAGTTCGTGACGATGGCCACCAGAGTGGCTATCACGCTCGCGCGCACCACCTGGAGGTCGGTGACCTGCCGGATCAGGTTGAAGACGCCCAGATTGACCAGGACCCCCAGCCCGCCGACGGCCCCGAACCTGGCGATCTCGCGCGCGAGACCGCGCGCGCGGCCGAGGACGGATCCGTTCTCCGGCTTGCTCATATGAGGCTCAGTCCTGTCTTCGGGGCCCCCGTATGAGGCGTCACACGTTTACGTCGCGGGTTCGACCCGTGCGCGCCCATGCTAAGTGTCGCCCCATCGGTACGTCTGCGCCTTCGGAGACCGTGCGACACACGGCACACCCGCCGCACGCCCGCCGCACACCCGCCGCGCGCGAGCGGCGGGTGTGCGGCCAGGGCCGTCCCCGGGCGGGTCCGGATGGCGGAATACCGCCGGATATCCTGGAGGAGTGACGTTCCCGGTAGTCGGCATGGTCGGCGGCGGACAGCTCGCCCGCATGACCCACGAGGCGGGTATCCCCCTCGGCATCAGATTCAAGATCCTCAGTGACACCCCACAGGACTCGGCGGCCCAGGTCGTGAGCGACGTCGTCATCGGCGACTATCGCGATCTGGAGACCCTGCGCGCCTTCGCGCGCGGCTGTGACGTGATCACCTTCGACCACGAGCACGTGCCCATCGCGCACCTGCGGGTCCTGGAAGCCGACGGCATCCCCGTCCGCCCAGGGCCCGACGCGCTGGTGCACGCCGCGGACAAGGGGGTGATGCGCGCCAAGCTCGACGCGATCGGCGCGCCCAGCCCCCGCCACCGGATCGTGAGCGATCCGGCGGACGCGGCCGCCTTCGCCGAAGAGGTCGGCGGGTTCCCCGTCATCCTCAAGACGGTGCGCGGCGGGTACGACGGAAAGGGCGTGTGGTTCGTCCGTACGCCGGCGGACGCCGAGGCCCCCTTCAAGGCGGGCGTCCCGGTCCTGGCCGAGGAGAAGGTGGACTTCGTCCGCGAGCTCGCGGCCAACATCGTCCGCTCCCCGCACGGCCAGGCCGTGTCCTACCCCGTCGTGGAGTCCATCCAGGTCGACGGCGTCTGCGACACGGTCATCGCCCCCGCCCCGAACCTCTCGGAGGCCCTGGCCGGCGAGGCCCAGGCCCTGGCCCTGCGCATCGCCAAGGAACTCGACGTGACCGGCCACCTGGCCGTGGAGCTCTTCGAGACCTCCGACGGCCGGATCCTGGTCAACGAACTGGCCATGCGCCCGCACAACAGCGGGCACTGGACGATGGACGGCGCCGTCACCTCCCAGTTCGCGAACCACGTGCGGGCCGTCCTGGACCTCCCCCTCGGCGACCCGCGCCCCCGCGCCCGCTGGACGGTCATGGCCAACGTGCTCGGCGGGGACTACCCCGACATGTACGCGGCGTACCTGCACTGCATGGCCCACGACCCCCAGCTGAAGATCCACATGTACGGCAAGGACGTGAAACCGGGCCGCAAGGTCGGCCACGTCAACACCTACGGCGACGATCTGGACGATGTGCTGGAGCGCGCACGTCACGCAGCCGGCTACCTCAGAGGATCCATCACCGAATGAGCACCTCCGCAACAGCTCCCGTCATCGGCATCGTCATGGGTTCGGACTCCGACTGGCCCGTCATGGAGGCCGCGGCCCAGGCCCTCGACGAGTTCGAGATCCCCTACGAGGTCGACGTCCTGTCCGCCCACCGGATGCCGCGCGAGATGATCGCGTACGGGGAGCGGGCCGCCGGGCGCGGCCTGAAGGGGATCATCGCGGGCGCGGGCGGCGCCGCCCACCTGCCAGGGATGCTCGCCTCCGTCACCCCGCTGCCGGTCATCGGCGTGCCCGTCCCGCTGAAGTACCTCGACGGCATGGACTCCCTGATGTCGATCGTCCAGATGCCGGCCGGGATCCCCGTCGCCACCGTCTCGATCGGCGGCGCCCGCAACGCCGGACTGCTCGCCGTGCGGATCCTGGCCGCGCACGACCCGGAGCTGCTGGGCCGGGTCAACGACTTCCTCCAGGACCTCAACGACCAGGCCACCGAGAAGGGCAAGCGGCTGCGTACGAAGGTCGCGGGCCAGGACTCCTTCGGATTCGGCAAGTGACCCCCGTCGACGCCGCAGGGGCCGCGGACGCGTCCCGGTACCTGGACGCGGCGCGCGAACTGCTCGCCGAGCACCCGGTCGTCGACGGGCACAACGACCTGCCCTGGGCCCTGCGCGAGACCGTGCGCTACGACTTGGACCGGCGCGACATCGGCCGCGACCAGAAGGGCCACCTGCACACCGACATCCCCCGGCTGCGCGCCGGCGGGGTCGGCGCGCAGTTCTGGTCGGTCTACGTGCGCTCCGACTACGCCGGGGACGACGCGGTCAGCGCCACCCTGGAGCAGATCGACGCCGTCGCCCAGCTGATCGACCGCTACCCGCGCGACCTGGTGCGGGCGCTGACGGCCGACGACATGGAGGCGGCGCGCGCGGAGGGCCGGATCGCCTCGCTGATGGGCGCCGAGGGCGGGCACTCCATCAACAACTCGCTCGCCACCCTGCGCGCCCTGCACCAGCTCGGCGTGCGGTACATGACGCTCACGCACAACGACACCATCGACTGGGCGGATTCGGCGACCGACGAGCCCCGGCACGGGGGCCTGAGCGACTTCGGCCGCGAGGTCGTCCGCGAGATGAACCGGATCGGCATGCTCGTCGACCTCTCGCACGTCGCCGCGACCACGATGCGCGACGCGCTCGCGGTCACGGCCGCGCCGGTGGTCTTCTCGCACTCCTCGGCCCGCGCCGTCTGCGACCACGTGCGCAACGTCCCCGACGAGGTACTGGCGCTGCTGCCGGCCAACGGCGGGATCGCGATGGCCACCTTCGTGCCCAAGTTCATCCTCCCGGCAGCCGTCGAGTGGACCCTGGCGGCCGACGAGAACCTGCGCGCGCACGGCCACCACCACCTCGACACCACCCCGGCGGCGATGGCCCTGCACCGGGCCTTCGAGGAGTCGCGCCCGCGCCCGGTGGCCACGGCCGCCACGGTCGCCGACCACCTCGACCACATGCGCGAGGTGGCCGGCGTCGACCACATCGGCATCGGCGGGGACTACGACGGCACCGCCTTCACCCCGGCCGGGCTGGACGACGTGGCCGGGTACCCCAACCTGGTCGCCGAACTGCTGGCACGCCGCTGGTCGAAGGCCGACCTGGCCAAGCTGACCTGGTCGAACGCGGTACGGACGCTGCGCGACGCCGAAGCGGTGGCGCGCGAGCAGTCGGCCTCCCGGGGCCCGTCCAACGCGGTGCTCCAGGGGTGAGGCCGAGGAGCCCCGCCGGTTCCTGACCGGCCCGCCCGGCGGATCCGGCGTACGGGCCGTGACCAGCGCACACCTGCGCCGGTTACACCCGAACGCCACATCCGCCGGGCGCCTCCGGCGTCCCACATGTCACGGTGGCAACATCTTCCCTGCTTCTCTCCCGCTGCTTTTCGCAACGACACAGCCGCCGAGACCGGAGCGCACGCCATGTCCGACCTGCAGGACGAACCGCACACGAACCCGGTGACCCCCGTGGGCCCCGGTTCCCTAGGAGCCGAGGATCCCACCGGCACGTTGCTCCCGGGCGCCCTGGACCGCGCCGCCGCACTGCTTTGCGTCCATCCCGTCGCGGATGGCAGCAACACCCTCGTCTGGACCCTTCGGACGAGTCCGTACCACGACATCGAGACCTCGGACGCGGGCGTCGACACCGACATCCCGCGGCTGCGCGCCGGGGGAGTGGGCGCCCAGTTCTGGTCGCTGCTCACGCCGCGCGAGGCCGCGGCCACCGACCAGGTGGTGTCCGACACCCTCGAACAGATCGACGCGGCACTGGCCCTGATGCGCCGGTACCCCGACAGCCTCTGCCTCGCGCTGACCGCCGACGACCTCGCGGACGCCCGCAACCGGGGCCGCATCGCCTCCTTCCTCGGCCCGGTGCCCGGGCGCACCCTGACGGACTCGCTGGGCGCGCTGCGCGCCTTCCACGCGCTGGGCGTACGGATCCTCGCGCCGGCCGGGGCCCCCTGGGCGATGGAGGGACTGACCTCCTTCGGCCACGAGGTGGTCAAGGAGATGAACCGGCTGGCGATGCTGCTGGACCTCAGAGGCTGCCCGCCCGCACCGGCCTGCCAGCTCGCCGCGGCCTCCAAGGCACCGGTGATCATCTCGCACACCGGGGCGGCCGCCCTCAATCCGCACCCGGACAACGTGACCGACGAGGTGCTGCTCGCGCTGCGCGCGGCGAACGGCCTGGCGATGGTCGGCTTCGACACCGAGCTCACCGGGGACTCGCTGCACGCGGTCGCGGACCACGTGGACCACGTACGAGCCGTCGCGGGCCCCCACTGCGTGGGCCTGGGCGCCGGCTTCGGCGCCGAGCCGGGCATCTCCCGGCCGGCGGGGCTCACGGACCCCTCGGGCTATCCGCGGCTGATCGCGGAACTGCTGGAGCGGGGCTGGCCGGAGACCGACCTCGCCCTGCTCACCTGGGGCAACGCCCAGCGGGTGGTGCGCGACGCGGAGTTCACGTCCCGCGCGGCCCAGCGCCGCAGGGCCTCCTGAGCGGAAGTCAGACGCGCGCCGGCAGCTCGGAGCCGGCCTTGGGCGCCGGGGCCGCCACGGTCCCGGTGTTCGCGTTTCCGTTTCCGTTCCCGGTGCCGTTCCCGGTGCCGTTCCCGGTTTCGGGGAGGGGGCTCACGCTCGCCCGCCACAGGAGCAGGCAGGACCAGACGGCGGCCCAGGCCAGCAGGCCGTTGCGGAGCACCAGGAGGAACGTGCCGATGCCGCTGCCCGCGAGGATCTGCGAGACGTAGGTCAGCGGGTAGATCACGGTGGTGACCGCGGTCGCGGCCACGATCAGCCAGGCCACCGGCCGCTGCGTGGTGTGCTTGCAGGTCAGGCAGACGGCCGCGAGACCGACCAGCCACATCAGGTACTGCGGGCTGAGCACGCGGCTGGTGATGGTGAAGACGAGGATGGCGCACAGCCCGGCGTCCAGCGGGGTCGCGGTCGTCCAGCGCCGCGCCTTGATCCGCCACAGCAGCAGCCATGCGAACCCGACGAGCGTGAGGCCGACGGAGAGCATGGCGACGCTGGAGACGTACGGGCCGACGTACTCGTAGGCCCCGTAGCGGACTTCGGACTTCCCGGACCAGGCGCCGACGAGCTTGCCGAACATCAGGGCGGAGCCGCCGAGGGACTCGACCTGGATGCCGCGGTTGCCCTGGTTGCCCAGGAAGCCGAGGGTGTCGCGGAAGAACAGCGCGAGCACGGCGAGCAGGACGGCCCCGGCCGCCACGGCCGACAGGACGGCGTCGCGGGTGGTGCGGCCGCGCGGGGTGCCGATCAGCGTGAGCAGGGGCCAGACCTTGACCATGGCGCCGATTCCGGCGAGGACCCCGCCGAGCTTGCGGCGGAAGCGCAGGCACAGCAGCGAGCCGACGGCGAGCAGGGTGACCTGGAGGTCGTAGCGCGCGAAGGGCAGCGACAGCAGCAGCGGCAGCGTGGTCAGCCACAGCACGGCGCCGGCCATGCTGCCGTCGGAGCGGCGGGCGGCGCGGACCAGGCCGACGGTGATCAGCGCGTCGCAGATCACCGTCAGGGCGACGAAGGCCTCGAAGTAGCTGAGGAAGGGAAGCAGGTCGGGCGACAGGAAGATCGCCGCCGCGGCCGGCGGGTACTGCCACATGACGTCGCCGTGCGGCATGGTCCCCGTCACGAGGACGTTGTACCAGTTGTTGTAGGTGACGGTGATCTCCGCGCGGACCGAGGAGGTGCCGTGCAGGTTCACCACCAGAAGGACCACCATCAGGGTCCTGGTGGCCAGCCAGAAGCCCGCCATGGCCAGGCGGCCGGCGCGCCCCCGGAGTGCGGAGTCGATGGTCGTGCTCGTACTGGTCATCGGGCGTGAGTCTAGCGATCCATCCCGCGTGGCCCCGGCTGCTCCCGCCAACGATCCGGTGACGAGATGCGAAACCACTCATTCCGCAACGAAGCAGATCAAGGCCCGCGCCGGGGCGTACGCCGGGCCGGACGCGGGCCGGACGCGGGGCCGACGACGCGTCAGGCGCCGGGCCGACGACGCGTCAGGCGCGGGGCCGGCCCATCGCGCGGTACGTCCAGCCGGCCGCGCGCCACAGGGCGGGGTCGAGGGCGTTGCGGCCGTCGAGGACGAGCCGGTCGGTGACCACCTCGCCGAGGGCGGCGGGGTCCAGGTCGCGGAACTCCCGCCATTCGGTGAGGTGCAGGACGACCTCGGCGCCGCGGGCGGCGTCCAGGGCGGTGTCGGCGTACCCGAGGGTGGGGAAGACGCGGCGGGCGTTGTCCATGCCCTTGGGGTCGTAGACGGTGACCTGCCCGCCCTGGAGGTGGATCTGGCCGGCCACGTTCAGCGCGGGGGAGTCGCGGACGTCGTCGGAGTCGGGCTTGAAGGTGGCGCCCAGGACGGCGACCCGCTTGCCGAGGAAGGAGCCGCCGACGGCCTCGCGGGCCAGCTCGACCATGTGGCCGCGGCGCCGCATGTTGATGGAGTCGACCTCGCGCAGGAAGGTCAGGGCCTGGTCGGCGCCGAGCTCGCCGGCCCGCGCCATGAAGGCGCGGATGTCCTTGGGCAGACAGCCGCCGCCGAAACCGATGCCGGCGCGCAGGAACTTCTTCCCGATGCGCTCGTCGTGGCCGATGGCCTCGGCCAGCTTCACCACGTCGCCGCCGGCGGCCTCGCACACCTCGGCCATGGCGTTGATGAAGGAGATCTTCGTGGCGAGGAAGGAGTTGGCGGCGGTCTTGACGAGTTCGGCGGTGGGGAAGTCGGTGACGACCAGCGGGGTGCCCTCGCCCATGGGGATCGCGTAGACCTCCCGCAGGACCTTCTCGGCGCGCTCGCCCCGTTCGCCGTCGATCCCGATGACGATCCGGTCCGGGTGCAGGGTGTCCTGGACGGCGAAGCCCTCGCGCAGGAACTCCGGGTTCCAGGCGAGCTCGATCTCCTCGCCGGCCGGGGCGAGCGCGGTCAGCTTCGCGGCGAGCCGCTCGGCCGAGCCCACGGGCACGGTGGATTTGCCGACGACCAGGGCGGGCCGGGTCAGGTGCGGGGCGAGCGATTCCACGGCGGAGTCGACGTAACTCATGTCGCAGGCGTACTCGCCGTGCTTCTGCGGGGTGTTCACGCAGACGAAGTGGACGTCGCCGAAGGCGCCGGCCTCCTCGTAGGAGGTGGTGAAGCGCAGCCGGCCCGTGGAGCCCGGCAGTCCGGCCACGTGCGCGGCCAGCAGTTCCTCCAGCCCCGGCTCGTACATGGGGACGCGGCCGGCGGCGAGCATGGCGATCTTCTCCGGCACCACGTCCAGTCCGAGCACCTCGAACCCCAGCTCCGCCATCGCCGCGGCGTGCGTGGCGCCGAGGTATCCGGTGCCGATCACAGTGATCTTGAGGGGGGCCATGCGTGCTCCTGGAGGTGCGGGGCCGTATGCGGCAACCGAGCATAGTCGGGCCGATGGCCGGGGATGCATTCCGGCGTCCGCCACCGGGCAGCCACCCCGCTGTCACGCAACTCACGCCCGACGCCCGTGTCGCGGTCGGCGGGCGGACACTAAGCTTGGGCTACTTAACGGTAGTTAACACCACGCACCACCTGGGGAGTGAGAGATCTTGGCGGGTTCTGCCGACTTCGACCTGTACCGCCCGGCCGAGGAGCACGACATGCTCCGCGAGTCCGTCCGCGCGCTCGCCGAGGCGAAGATCATGCCCTTCGCCGCCGCGGTCGACGAGGAGTCCCGTTTCCCGCAGGAGGCCCTGGACGCCCTCGTCGCCAGCGACCTGCACGCCGTCCACGTGCCCGAGTCCTACGGCGGCGCGGGCGCCGACGCCCTGGCCACCGTGATCGTGATCGAGGAGGTGGCCCGCGTCTGCGCGTCCTCCTCCCTCATCCCGGCGGTCAACAAGCTCGGCTCGCTCCCGGTGATCCTCTCCGGCTCCGAGGAGCTCAAGGTCAAGTACCTCGGCCCGCTGGCCAAGGGCGACGCGATGTTCTCGTACGCCCTCTCCGAGCCCGACGCGGGCTCCGACGCGGCCGGCATGAAGACCCGCGCGGTGCGCGACGGCGACTTCTGGGTGCTCAACGGCGTCAAGCGCTGGATCACCAACGCCGGCGTCTCCGAGTACTACACGGTCATGGCCGTCACCGACCCGGAGAAGCGCTCCAAGGGCATCTCGGCCTTCGTGGTCGAGAAGTCCGACGAGGGCGTCTCCTTCGGCGCCCCGGAGAAGAAGCTCGGGATCAAGGGCTCGCCGACGCGCGAGGTCTACCTCGACAACGTCCGCATCCCCGCCGACCGCATGATCGGCGCCGAGGGCACCGGATTCGCCACCGCGATGAAGACCCTCGACCACACCCGCATCACCATCGCCGCCCAGGCGCTGGGCATCGCCCAGGGCGCCCTGGACTACGCCAAGGGCTACGTCCAGGAGCGCAAGCAGTTCGGCAAGCCGATCGGCGACTTCCAGGGCGTGCAGTTCATGCTCGCGGACATGGCCATGAAGATCGAGGCCGCCCGCCAGCTGACGTACTCGGCCGCGGCCCGCTCGGAGCGCGTCTCCGGCGGCGGCCCGCACGAGGACCTCACCTTCTTCGGCGCCGCGGCCAAGTGCTTCGCCTCCGACGTGGCGATGGAGGTCACCACGGACGCGGTCCAGCTCCTCGGTGGCTACGGCTACACCCGGGACTACCCGGTGGAGCGCATGATGCGCGACGCGAAGATCACTCAGATCTACGAAGGAACGAACCAGATCCAGCGGATCGTCATGGCCCGCAACCTGCCGTAGCGGCCGGTCCCCGACCGCGTGAACCCGCGTACCCCCGGCATATGCCGGGGGTGCCGTGGACGCCCCGTACGGCGTGACTAGGCTGTGCGCCCGGCCGGTCTTCGGCGCGGGATCAGGGGCGGGTTTCTGGGTGGGGAACGAACGTGTTCGTAGAACGTGACATAGCGGAACTGATGCGGCAGATCGCCCGGCAGGACGTCCTGGAGATCGGCTCCAACGCAACCGTCAAGTTCGTGCGGGGGGCCTCCCTGGCCCACATCGCCGAGTCCTACGGCTTCGAGTACGACGAGACGTTCCGCCTCGGGCGCAACAAGGAGTTCGTCCTGGTCCGGATGTACCGGGACCCGAGCCCCGAGGCCCGGGCCCGCGAGGCGGCCGCCATCACCGCGCACCCGCGGGCGGGCAACGGCGGAACGGTGCCGGGGATGCGGCAGGGAACGCTCAAGCCCCTGCCGGAAGCGGGGCAGGCCGTCGCCGTGATGAAGGACCGGATCCGGTTCGACATCGCGGGCGCCGCGGTGGAAAAGCGCCAGCAGATGACCGCGTACGCGTGCTGCGCGTTCGCCGCCGTCTTCATGGCGGTCCTCGGAAAGCCGGTCCTCGCGCTCGTCGTCGGCGTCACCCTCACCGCCTTCCTGTTCGGCGCCTTCCGGTTCGGCGCGGTCCGCCGGAGCCGGATCGCACAGCGGCTGCGGGACGCCGGGTACCACCAGGTGCGGGACGAGCGGGGAGCGGAGCGGTTCCTGGCCCCCGGCCGGCAGCTGCCCGGTCACGCCAACCCCTTCGCCTCCTGACCGCCGTGACGGCCGTGACCGCCCTGAGCAGCGGCGCAGACGGCCGCACACATCGGGCACCAGCTCCCTGGGGACCCCCCGGATGGGCTAAATTTGGACCTTCGTACGCCGGAACCGGTTGGGGAGAACGCAAATGACGGAAGCGATCCTGCTGGTCGGCGGACAGGGGACGCGGCTGCGCCCCGTCACGGTGAACACGCCGAAGCCGATGGTGCACACGGCAGGCGTTCCCTTCCTCGCTCACCAGATAGCCCGCGCCGCCGCCGCAGGCGTCACGCACATCGTGATGGCCACCTGCTACCTCGCCGAGGTCTTCGAGCCCTACTTCGGGGACGGGTCCGACTTCGGCGTCCACCTGGAGTACGTGGTCGAGGACGAGCCGCTCGGCACCGGCGGCGCCATCCGCAACGCGGCGCGGCTGCTCACCGGCGGCCCGGACTCCTCCGTGCTCGTCTTCAACGGTGACATCCTCACCGGCCTGGACATCGCCGGGCTCGTCGAATCGCACAAGGCGGCCGACGCCGACGTCTCCCTGCACCTGGTCCGGGTCGACGACCCGCGCGCCTTCGGCCTGGTCCCCACCGACGCCCACGGGCGGGTGCTGGCCTTCACTGAGAAGCCCCAGACGCCCGAGGAGATCATCACCGACCAGATCAACGCCGGCTGCTACGTCTTCCGGCGCAGCGTGATCGACACCATCCCGGCCGGCCGGTCCGTTTCCGTGGAGCGCGAGACCTTCCCCGGCCTGCTCGCCTCCGGGGCCACCCTGCACGGGGTCACCGAGAACACGTACTGGATGGACCTCGGCAAGCCTGAGGCGATCATCCAGGCCTCCGCCGACCTGGTCCGCGGCGTCGTCCCCTCGCCGGCCGTCCCCGGACGCCGCGGGGAGTTCCTCGTCCTGCCCGGAGCCCACGTGGCGGCCGGGGCCAAACTGTCGGGGGGCACCGTCGTGGGCGCCGGAGCCCGCGTCGAGGCGGGGGCGGTCGTCCAGGGCTCCATCGTGCTGGCGGACGCGGTCGTCGGCCCCGACGCCCAGGTGTCCGCCAGTCTGATCGGCGCCGGCGCCTCGGTGGGCGCGCGGACCGTACTGGACGCCGCCGTCATCGGTGACGGAGCCTGCGTGGGCGCCGACAACGAGCTCCGCGCCGGCGCCCGGATCTGGTGCGGGGCGCGGCTGCCCGACGCGGCGATCCGCTTCTCCTCCGACGCCTGAGCCCGTTCCGTCGGCCGGGGCGCCCCGGCCGGGGGCGCCCCCGGCCAGTGGGCGCCCTCCGCCGTGATCAGTTCCCGCGGACGGTGACCTTCTCGTCCTTCTGGATCTGCTGCACCAGCTGCTGCACCTTCGCCTTGTCCCAGACGAGGTTGCCGCCGCGCTGACCGGAGATCGGCATGTTCATGGACACGCCGTCACCGCCGCTGATGCCCTTCATCGCGAAGAACATCGACCCCATGTCGTACAGCCCCATGTCCTTGTCCACGATCAGCGTGTCCAGTCCCGCGCCCAGCACCGGGTACAGCGAGAACGGGTTCAGGATCGTCGTGGGGGTCGCCGCCTGGCTGGCCAGCGCCGACAGGAACCTCTGCTGGTTCTTGGTCCGCTGCAGGTCCGACTCGGCGAAGGCGTAGCGGGTCCGTACGTAGGCCAGCGACTGCTCGCCGTTCAGCGTCTGGGTGCCCTCCTTGAAGTCGGCCCCGGACTTCTCGTCCTTGAACGCCTTCTCGATGTTCAGCTCCACCCCGCCCAGCGCGTCCACGATGTTCGCGAAGCCGGCGAAGCCGATCTCCGCGTAGTGGTCGATGCGCAGGCCGGTGTTGAACTCCACCGTCCGCACCAGCAGCTCCGGGCCGTCCTGCGCGTACGCCGCGTTCAGCTTGGTCCGCTTGCCCGTGCCCGCGAACTTCTTGCCCGACTCCGAGCCGACGAAGGAGGGGATCTCCACGTCGGAGTCGCGGGGCAGGGAGATCATCGTGTTCCCGCTGGAGCACTTGGCGAGGATCATCATCGAGTCGGTGCGCTTGCCCTCGGCCGAGCCCGTGTGGAGCTTCTTCTTGTCCTCGGCGGACATGCCCTCGCGGCTGTCGGAGCCCACGATCAGGTACGTCGTGCAGTCGCCCTCCTTCGGGCGCTCGATGACCTTGGAGAGGTCGACCTCGCGGCGCACGTTGGAGTCGGCCCAGAAGTAGGTGCCGATGCCCGTCACGAGCAGGCCGGAGACCAGCACGATCGAACCGATCTTGATCCGCCTGCGCCAGTCCGGCGCCGCTCCCGCCGGCCGGGCCGGGCCGCCGGGGCCGCCCGGTCCGCGCCCGCGCGGCCCGCTGGGCGGCTGGCCGCCGCCGTAGACCTGACCGGTGTTGTAGCCGCTGTCGTAGCTCCCGCCGGCGCTGCCGCCGCTGTACGAGCCGTCCTGCTGCGGAGGCACGTAAGCCGGCCCGGCCGGCGGCTGGGCCGGGCCGCGCGGGGGCTGCCGGGGCTGCGGCGGCTGCGGCTGCCGGGACGCCTGGGGGCCGGGCCGCTGGACGTGCCTCATCCGCTGTGCGCCTTCCGGCTCCGCCTGACCGCTGCCGCGGCCGTACCCGTCATCGCGGCGGCCGCGCTGGTCCTGCTCGCCGCTCCACCCGTCCCTGTCACTCATGTGCCCAAGAATGCCTGGCCGGGAGGGCCGCGGAACACCCCCGGCCGCCCTTCGTACCGCTGCTGTTGCAGAGCTGACACCAGCGGGCCGCACTTAGGGCGTGTCTTTCGGATCAAGCCGGGCCCGCGGTGTCCGGCACCGCGCCTCGCCGCGTTGTCGTCGGTCCCCGACGCTCCGCGTCGGCTCCCTCCTCCGCCTTGCGATGCACGGCACCGGACACCGCGGGCTGACCCGGCCTGATCCAAAAGACACGCCCTAAGCTGTCTCCATGACAGAGATACCGGGCGAGCTGCCGGGAAAGCCGATCTCGGCTTCCCGCACCACCCTGAGCCACATCATGACCGCCAATGACACCAACCTGCTCGGCACGGTGCACGGCGGAGTGATCATGAAGCTGGTGGACGACGCGGCCGGCGCCGTGGCCGGCCGGCACTCCGGCGGCCCGGCGGTCACCGCCTCCATGGACGAGATGGCCTTCCTCGCCCCGGTCCGCGTCGGTGACCTCGTCCACGTCAAGGCCCAGTGCAACTGGACCGGCCGCTCCTCGATGGAGATCGGCGTACGCGTTCTCGCGGAGCGGTGGAACGAGTCCACCCCCGCCACCCAGGTCGGCAGCGCCTACCTCGTCTTCACCGCGGTCGACGCCGAGGGCAAGCCCCGCCAGGTTCCGCAGGTCATCCCGGAGACGGAGCGGGACGAGCGGCGCTTCCAGGAGGCCCAGATCCGCCGCACCCACCGGCTCGCCCGCCGCCAGGCCATCCGCGACCTGCGGGAAGAGCGGTCCGCGCAGGGGCTGGACGCCGACCTCTAGTGCGCCCGCGTCCGCCCGCGCCCGTGCCCGTGCCCGTGCCCATGCCCGTGCCCTCGCGTCAGCCCGCGTCCGTCCGCTCGCAGCTGCCGTCCCGCCCCATCCGGAAGGCAGAGGCATCATGAATCGCCGATCGGCCGTGTTCGCAGGCGTCGCCGGCCTCGCAGGTCTCGCCGTCGCGGTTCCGCTGCTGACGGCGGCGGACTCCGGAACGGCACCCGCCGCCATGGTCCCGCCGTTCCCGACGGCCTCCCCCGATGCCTCCCCCGGCACGGGAGCGCCCCGCACCCTGCGCGTGATGCCCCTGGGGGCCTCGACGACCGCCGGCGTCGGGAGCTCCGGCTTCGGCGGCTACCGGCTGCCGCTGGGGCGCCTGGTCGCGGCCCAGTCGGCGTACGCCATCGATTTCGTGGGCTCCCGGGCCCAGGGGCCCATGGAGGACAACCAGCACGAAGGGCACCCCGGGTACACCGTCGGCCGCATCCGTGGCGGGGTCGACCGGTGGATCGAGGCCGCGAAGCCCGACGTGGTCCTGCTGCACATCGGACTGAACAACCTGAACCGCGGCGGCGACCCCGACCGGGCCGCGGACGAGGCCCGGGAACTGGTCGACCGGATCTTCACCCTGCGCCCGGGGATCACCGTCGTCATGCAGGGCCTGGTCCCCTCGACCCCCGGCTCGAAGGACCAGGACATCTCCGGGCCCATCGCGGCGTACAACCGCAACCTCCAGCGGATCGAGACCCGGGAACAGGGGGCGGGCCGGCACTTCCGCTTCGTCAAGGCCCCCTGGCTGACCCCCGCGGAACGGGCGGACGCGAGCACGCCGGCCGAACTGGCCGACGGCCTGCACCCGAACGACACCGGGTACGCGAAGGTGGCGGACGCCTTCTTCGAGGCGATGCAGCAGGCCCACTCGGACGGCTGGTTCGGGATGTGAGCCCGGATCGCCCTCCGGGGGCGACCTCTGCGTGTTTTAATAAATGAACAGGCATTTATAAATGAAGGGTGGCGGTGATGGCACGTCCCCGAGGGGTCGAGGACGCGGTGATCCTGCGTGCGACGGCGCAGGTCATGGGCCGGGTGGGTCCCGCGGGTCTTACGCTGGCCGCCGTGGCGCGCGAGGTCGGACTGGTTCCGGCGACCCTGGTGCAGCGATTCGGTTCCAAGCGCGGTCTGCTCCTCGCGCTCGCCGACCTGTCCGAGAAGGACGCGAGCGAGACGGCCGAGCGCGTGCGCCGGTCGCACGACTCGGCGCTCGGGGCCCTGGTGGCGCTGACGGTGGAGTCGGCGGCGGCGATCGCCACGCCGGAGAGCTTCGCCAACCATCTGGCGTTCCTGTGCACGGATCTCGGGGATCCCGAGCTCTACGAGCGGGCGCTGGCCGTTCACCGCACGCATGGGCGGGTGATCGGGGAGCTGCTCACGGAGGCGGTCGGCGAGGGCGAACTCCGCGCCGGAACCGATGCCGCGGCGCTGGCCCGCACCGTCCAGGCGATCACCGCCGGGGCCGGCCTGACCTGGGCGCTCGAACGCGAAGGCACCCTCGCACAGCGGCTCCGGCAGGAGCTCGACGTCGTGCTGTCCCCCCACCTTCCCCACCTTCCGCCGCGAGACGGCCACGACCAGGAGGAATCATGAAGACCGTTGACGCACGCCCGCTCGCCGGCAAGGTGGCCCTGGTCGCCGGCGGTACCCGGGGCGGCGGACGGGGCATCGCCGTCGAGCTCGGCGCCGCCGGGGCGACGGTGTACGTCACCGGCCGCAGCGGCGCCGGCGGGCGCTCCGATCTGGACCGCCCGGAAACCATCGAGCAGACCGCCGAGCAGGTCACCGCGGCGGGCGGTCTGGGCATTCCCGCACGGACCGACCACAGCCGTCCCGACGAGGTACGGGCCCTCGTCGACAGGATCGCCGCGGAACAGGACGGGCGCCTCGACATCCTGGTCAACTCCGTCTGGGGCGGAGACCCGCTGACCGACTGGGAACACCCCCTGTGGGAGCAGGACCTGGAGACCGGTCTGCGGCTGCTGCGGCAGGCGGTGGAGACCCACGTCATCACCAGCCGGTTCGCGCTCCCGCTCATGGTCGCCCGTAAGAGCGGCCTGGTCGTGGAGGTCACCGACGGCAACACCGCCCGCTACCGCGGCACGTTCTTCTACGACCTGGCGAAGTCGGCGGTCATCCGCCTCGCGGTCGCCCAGGCCGCCGAGCTGCGGCCGCACGGCGTCGCGGCCGTGGCCATCACCCCGGGCTTCCTGCGCTCGGAGGCCCTGCTGGAACACTTCGGCGTCACCGAGGCCAACTGGCGCGACGGCGCGGCCCAGGACCCGAACTTCGCCCACTCCGAGACCCCGGCCTACCTCGGCCGGGCGGTGGCAGCACTGGCCGCCGACCCCGGGGTCATGGCCAAGTCGGGACGGGCCCTGGCCACCTGGGGCCTGTACCGGGAGTACGGCTTCACCGATGCCGACGGCACGCAGCCGGACTTCGCCGCCCACTGGGCCGAGAACCTGGAGGAGGAGTACGGGCCCCTCGGCGACCCGCTGTAACCCGGTCCGCCACGACGGCCCCGGCCGCCACGAACGGCCGGGTCCGCCACGACCCGTACGCCGGTCCGCTCAGGAGCCGCCGCAGACCACCTGGTCGCCGGTGACCACACCGAACTCGCCCTGGTACGGGTCCTCCGCGCGCACCGTCACCACCTTGCGGTAGTCCGCGCCCGCGATCACCACCACGGTCCGCCCCTGCCCCCGAACGGCCCGCATCTCACTGCCGGGCAGCGCGGTGGACACCGTACGGGCCGACCGGTCCCAGCGCGGGTCGTACGTGATCACCGTGCGCTTGACGTCCCGGCTCGCGCCGTTCCCCGGAGCCCGGGTGGTGTCGAAGCCGGTGGCGCGCAGCGCCGAGTCCACCCGGGTGCCCAGCCCGTCGATCCGGGTGCCGTTCTCCACCTGGACCCGGACCTGCCCCGGGGGCACGTCCACCGGCACCGCCGGCTGCCGGCGCACCGGCTTGCCGGGGGCTGGGGCCGGGGATAGCGGCCGGTCGTCGCGCAGCGCCTGGAAGAGCTTCGCGGCCTTCGCCTCGTCCCATTTCACCGTGGAGCCGATGCCCTTGACCGGGAAGGAGGGGTTGCCGACGGGCACGGAGGCGAACTCCGAGGAGGAGGGGGTGAAATCGCGCATCGCCTGGCCGAGCGCCAGCATCTGCTCGGAGCCGAAGCCCCGGTCGGCCCGGACCGAGCCCAGCAGGGTGGAGCTGACCTGCTTGAACTTGACGGGATTGAGCAGCACCCCGCCGCCCGTGGCCTGCTTGATCAGGGCGGCGATGAACCGCTGCTGGCGCTGCATCCGGCCCAGGTCCGAGGCTCCGTCGACATGGCGCGAGCGCACGTACTGCAGGGCCTGGCCACCGCTGAGCCGGTGGGTGCCGGGGAGCAGGTCGAGGCCGGTGCTGGGGTCCTTCATGGTCTTGGCCGTGCAGATCTCCACTCCGCCCATGGCGTCGACCGTCTTCATGAAGCTGGTGAAGTCGACCTCCAGGTAGTGGTCGATCTTCACGCGGGTCATGCTCTCGACGGTGCGCACGGTCAGCTGGGGCCCTCCCTCGGCGTAGGCGGCGTTCAGCTTCACGGGGTGGGCCCCGTGCGGTTTGCCGCTGGAGCCGTCCACGTGCGCGGGCAGCTCCACGAAGCTGTCCCGGGGGAGGCTGACCACGCTGGCCCGTGCCCGGTCCGCCGAGAGGTGGACCAGCATGACGGTGTCGGTGCAGTGGCAGGGCGCGCCGCCCAGGCGGTACTCGCGCTTCTCCTCGGCGGTGATCTTGTCGCGGCCGTCGGTGCCGACGAGCAGGAAGTTCACCCCGTGCCCGGCCTGCGGCCGGTTCTTCATGTCCTTGAAGGGGTCCACCCGCTGGATCCCGGTGTCCAGCCCGGTCATCACCGCGTGCCCCAGCGCCCCCGAGCCCAGGACGAGCACGGACAGCCCCGCGGCGAGCCGGACGCCCCAGCGGGGTCTGTCCGCCGGGCGCTTCCCGCCCGCCCGGGATCCGGCCGGTCCGCCGGGCCGCGGCGCGCGCTGCGACGGCCGGGCGGACCGGGCGGGCAGGGCGGGTCGGGTGGGACGGTGCGGCTGGGGCACGGGGGACACCTCGCACGATCGGCAGATTCGTCAGAACAGTAGGTCCATACGATCAGCTGCTGTCCGTACTGCTCATCCGGCGCGCACCCGGTTCCCCCGTACGCGGTAACGTGACACCGATACCCGACCTTGAAGGACCACATGCCCGCCCAGCAGCCCGCAGTCTCGGTGATCATGCCGGTACTCAACGAGGAGCGCCATCTGCGCGACTCGGTCCACCACATCCTCGGACAGGAGTACGGGGGTGAGATGGAAGTGGTGATCGCCCTCGGGCCGTCCAAGGACCGTACCGACGAGATCGCCGCCGAGCTGGTACGGGAGGACCCCCGCGTCCACACCGTCCCGAACCCCACCGGCCGCACCCCCGCCGCCCTCAACGCGGCCATCCAGGCCTCCCGGCACCCGATCGTGGTGCGCGTGGACGGCCACGGCATGCTCTCCCCGAACTACATCGCCACCGCGGTCCGTCTCCTGGAGGAGACCGGCGCGCAGAACGTCGGCGGCATCATGCACGCCGAGGGCGAGAACCCCTGGGAGGACGCCGTCGCCGCCGCGATGACCTCGCGGATCGGCGTCGGCAACGCCGCCTTCCACACCGGTGGCAAGGCCGGCCCCGCCGACACCGTCTACCTCGGGGTGTTCCGGCGGGAGGCCCTGGAGGCCGCCGGCGGGTACAACGTGGAGTTCATCCGCGCGCAGGACTGGGAGCTGAACTTCCGCATCCGCGAGGCCGGCGGCCTGATCTGGTTCTCGCCGGAGCTGAAGGTCCAGTACCGGCCGCGCCCCTCCGTGCGGGCGCTCGCCAAGCAGTACAAGGACTACGGGCGCTGGCGCCACGTGGTGGCCCGCTACCACGCGGGCTCCATCAACCTGCGCTACCTCGCCCCGCCGGCCGCCGTCTGCGCGATCGCCGCCGGTCTGGTCGTCGGCGCGGCCGTCACCCCGTGGGCCTTCGTCCTCCCGGCGGGCTACCTCGCGGCGATCACCGCGGGCTCCGTCCCGGCCGGCAAGGGGCTGTCGCTGGGGGCCCGGCTGCGGATCCCCGTCGCCCTGGCGACCATGCACGTGTGCTGGGGCTACGGCTTCCTGACCAGCCCGCGCTCACTCGCCGCCAAGGTCATCGCGAGCCGCCGCCCGTCGGTGAGCCGGGACCCCGCCGGGCTCTGAGGTTCCGTAGCCGTACGAAGGCACACACGAGAACACGCACGAGAACACGCACGAGAACACGCACGAAAGGGGTGACCCGGTCCTCGCGGACCGGGTCACCCCTTTCGGTGTTCGAGGCCGCCGGCCTCTCAGGTCACCAGCGGTACGGCTTGTAGATGTCCATGCAGCTGGTGTCCGTGCCGTTGAGCGCGTCGGCCGACTCCGGGACGTCGCCCGCCTCCGGCGGCGCCTGCTGCGGGTAGACGGCGCCCTCGCGCCAGTCGGCCCCGACCAGGACCGTGATCCGGGCCGCCCCGGCCGACTTCTGCACGGAGGTCGCGGGGATGCCGAGCGCCGCGGCCACGCTCTGCGCGTCGGCGGCCTGCGCGTCGGTGGCGTAGCGGACGACCGTCGCCTTCTCCGGGGTGAGCGCACTGTCCGCCTTGGCCAGGGAGAACCCCTTGGCGACCAGCTGGTTCGCGACGGCCGTGGCCCGCTTCGGCACCGGCTGCGCCCCGACTCCCGTCCCGTTGACCACGTGTACCGCGATCTTCGCGGGGGCGGAGGCCGGCGGCGCGGAGGACGGCGGCGGGGTCGGCGCGGGGACCGACGGCGAAGCGCTCGCGGCGGGCGCCGGGTCGCCGTTCTTGTCCATCGCGACGTCCTTGCGGAGCAGCTCCCACACCTTCGGGGCGTCCTTGGGGTTGAGGATCAGCCGGTCCTTGTTGCTCGGCGCCTGCAGCACCGGGATCGTGGTCGACGTGATGCGGTTGATCGGCACGTCCTTGAGCAGCAGGGCGAGGTCGAGGAGCTTCTTGACCGTCCCGATCTCCTCCGACACCTGCAGCGCCTTGGTCGCCGCCTCCGCCAGGCCCGTGAGGCGGGGCAGGTCGGTGAAGGCGTTCTGGCTCTTGAGCCCGCGCATCATCGAGTTCATGTACATGTGCTGCGCCTTGGCCCGGCCGATGTCACTGCCGAAGGAGTGCCGGGTGCGCAGCCACTGGAGCGCCTGCTGGCCCTGGATCCTGGTGGTGCCGGCCTTCAGCTTGAGGCCGGAACCGCCGGTACCCGACCCCGGCTCCGACTGGTCGAAGACGTTCTGGTTGACGCAGACGTCGACGCCCCCGATCGCGTCGGCCATGCTCACGACACCGACGAAGTCGATCGTCATCCAGTGGTCGATGTAGACGTTGGTCATCTTCTCCCACGTGGCCAGGGTGCAGCCCGCACCCCCGCGCGAGAAGCTCTCGTTGATCATCGTCCTGGTGGCCTTGTGCTTCTCGCCCGTCTTGGGGTCGGAGCATTCGGGGACGTCCACGAGGGTGTCGCGCGGAACGGAGGTGACCGAGGCGTTCTTCCGGTCGGCCGATATGTGGACCAGCATCTGCACGTCGGCCCGCGCCGGGTCGCCGATGGTGTCCCAGCCCCCGCCGAGCTTCGCGTTCTCCTCGTCGCGGACGTCGGAGCCGAGCATCAGGATGTTGATCGGACGCCGCCCCGCGGCGTCGGCGTCGCTCCTGGCGACCCCGCTGTCGCCGCTCAGACGCTGGCCGCTGCGGATGTTGCCGTTGAGGTGGCGGTAATAGAGGTATCCGGCCGCCGCCGTCCCGAGTATGAGCAGCGCGACGACGGAGGCCGTCCAGCGCAGTACGCGGCGCCGCCCCTGCCGGGTCGGCCGCCTGCCGCCGCCCGCGCCGCCCCCGCCGCGGCGCGGGCCGGAACCGGACCTCGGCGCGGGTACGGCACTGGTGGCCGTCGGCCGGGTTCCGGCGCCGGATATGCCGTCGCCGGCCCGGCCCGGCGCCCCCTCCCCTTGCACGCTGCTGTGCCTCACGCGTCCCCCATCACGATCAGTCTGTGTCGGTATTGTGCCGGTCCGACGGGTTCCGGTACGTCATTGCACGGCCGCGGGGCGCCGGTCGGCCCCCCTGTCCGGTCACTTGGCGCAGACGGGCTTGTCCGCCTCCACGCGCTGGACGCCCTCGGGCGCCTGCTGAGGAGCCGTCATGGAGACCCCCGCCCCCTTGAAATCCGCACCGAGCGTCAGCTTCATCGGCGTCTTGGGTGCGGCGTCGGCCGTGCCGATCTTCAACGCCGTCGCGGGCAGGCCCATCATGTCCGCCAACGCCCGCGCCTGATCGGCCTGGTTGGGCGCGTACTCCAGCTGCGTGGCCGCCACCTTGGCGGGCGCGTTGCCCAGGTTGCTGGACTTGAGCACCCCCTTGGTGTTCTGCAGCCAGGTCAGTGTGCCGGACGCGGATCCGGCCGGGCCGCCGCCGTTGTAGACGTCCACCCGGACGTCCTTGGCCGCCGCGCGGGGACCCTGCATCAGGGCGTCCAGCTTGGCCTTCGCGTCCGTGGCCGCCGCGTCCTTCGCCGCCTGTTCCTTCTTCTCGACCTCGGTCAGCGAGACGTCGCCCCGGATCATCTGCAGCAGGGGCTCCGCCTGCGCCTGCTTGACCACCACGGTGGCCTTCGCGCCGACCGGCTCCGCCGGATTGTCGATGACCGGGAGCGTGGTGAAGGTGATGTTCTTGAGGTCGATGCTCTTCAACTCACCCGCGAGATCGGTGAGTTTGGCGATCGACCCGATGCCCGAGTCCACGCTCAGCGATTTGGTGGCCGCCTCGGCGAGGGAGAGGAACTTCTGCGGACTGGTCAGGGTCTCCTTCGACTTCATCTCCCGCATCATCGAACCCAGGAACTGCTGCTGGGTCTTGATGCGGTCGAGGTCGCTGCGCTGGCCGAAAGCGTGCCGGGTCCGTACGAAGGCCAGCGCCTGCTCGCCCTCCAGCCGGTGATCGCCCGCCGTCAGCTTGAGCTTGGAGGCCTTGTCGTTCACGTCCTTCGCCACGCAGACCGGTACGCCGCCGACCGCCGTGCTCAGGTTCTTCACCGCGTTGAAGTCGGCCATCATGAAGTGGTCGACCTGGATCCCGGTGAGCTCCTTGACCGTGCGCATCGTGCAGCCGGGGTCGCGCCCCGCCTGCCCCAGGCTGGTGTTGAAGCGGGCCCCCCGCTCGCCGGGGATGTCCTTCGTCGAGCCGTCCGGCTGCTTCGTCGGACAGTTCGGCACATCGGTGATCAGGTCGCGCGGGATGGACAGCGCGGTGGCGTTGGAACGGTCCTTCGCGACATGGAAGAGGATCGTGGTGTCGGCGTGCCCGACGCTGCCGGCGTCCCCGTACCCCTCGTTGCCCGCGCCGCTGCGCTTGTCCGTGCCGATGACGAGGATGTTGATCGGCTGGTCCTTCTTGAACCCGCCGCTCGTACCCGCGTCACCGATGTCGGTGACGTTGAGGTTGCCGTTCAGGTGGTCGTAATAGAGGTACCCGGCGATCGATCCGGCGACCAGCACGAACGCCAGCGTTCCGCCGGTGGCGACCAGGATCTTCTTGCGCCGCCCGCCGCCCCCGCCCCTGCCGGGACGTGCTCCGCGCCGGCCTCCGCCGGGCGGGGCGTCGCCGCGGCGCGGCCCGGGAACCGCGGGGCCGGCGGGGGAAGCGGGGGAGCCGGGGGAGCCGGGCGCTCGGCGCGGCGGCGTCGTGCCGGGCGCGCGCCGCTGCGAAGGTGCTTGCGCAGCGGATTGCTCCAGTCGCAGCTCGTAGTTGCCGGTGCGGGGGTTCAGCACCCACTGGTCTGCGGGGTCGATCTCGTCGGCCCGTCCACGGCTTTGCGCATCCACGGTTTGCTCGAATCCTCCGTCGGTGCTTCGCGACGCGCCTCCCCCAGGCGCACGGTCAACGATCCGGCTGCTGGCACGCGGCCTCTGTGCTGGCCGGGCGCCGGATCGCTCACCTTATCCGGACAGGTTCGCCGCAAACCATGCTGGTGATGAATTCCACGCACTTACAACGGGGCAATCGCCCCAACAAGCTCGGCCCGGGCACCGGCTTTTGGGATTGCTTTACCGGCAGTCGGCAACTCCGGCCGTGGTGCCGGTGAAGGTGGGGACGGGCGAGGAGGGCTCCGCGGTTCCCGGGCGGTCCCCTGTCCCGCTCGTGGTACCGCTCGTAGTGCCGCTCGTCTCGCCGTCCGCCCCGTCGCCGTCCGCCCCGTCGCCCTCCGCCCCGTCGTCGGCCGTGGCCGGAGCGGGCGTGGGCGTGGGCGCGGGCGGGGCGATGGTCAGCGGCTGGTCCGACCGCAGCCGCTGGAAGAGCTGGGTCGCGTCCGGCTGCCTCAGCTCGTCCCGGTTGCGGTCGGCCGCGTACGGCCGGCGCGGCACCGTGAGGAACTTGATCTGCTCGGTCGGGATGTCGCGTACGCCCCGGACGAGCTCGTACAGCCCGCGCAGCGAGGCCAGCCCAGGGTCGGTCGTCACCGAGGAGGTCGCCGCGTCCAGCAGCGGGTACAGCCGGGCCGGATTGAGCAGCACCCCGTTGCTCTGCACCTTCTTGACGAGCGACCCGAGGAACGCCTGCTGGCGCTCCATCCGCTCGGTGTCACTGCCGTTGCCCAGGCTGTGCCGCGCCCGTACGAAGCCCAGCGCCTGCTCGCCCTGCAGGGTCTGCCGGCCCGCCGGCAGCTTCAGCTTGGCCTCGGTGTCGTCCACCGGCCGCCGCAGGCACACCTCGACCCCGCCGATGGCGTCGACCATCTTCTTGAAGCCGCTGAAGTCCAGCACCATGTGGTGATCGACCCGGATCCCGGTCATCGCCTCCACCGTGCGGACCGTGCAGGCGGTCCCGCCCCACTCGAAGGCCCAGTTGAACTGGGCGAACTGCTCCCTGGTCCGGCTTCCGTCCGGCTTCAGGCACGCGGGTATCTCCGTCATCAGGTCCCGCGGCACCGATATCGCCGTCGCGCTCTTCCGGTCCGCCGGCAGGTGCAGCAGGATCGTGGTGTCCGAGCGCTGCGTGCCCTGGTCCTGCCCGTACGGGGCGTTGCCCGCGCCGGTGCGGGAGTCCGAGCCGATCAGCAGGATGTTCTGCGCGCCGCCCGCCAGGTGGGCCGGGCGCTCCTTCTCGTAGCGCCGCAGCTCGGCGGCGGCCGAGGTGTCCTCGGCGATGTTCCCGTCGAGCTTGTCGTAGATCCACCAGCCCGTGCCCGCTCCGGCGACGACGAGCATGCCGGTCCCGAGCCCGATCCAGCGCAGCAGCCGGCGCCGCTTGCGGCCGTTCGGAGGCTGCTCGCCTCCGGCCGCATCGGTGCCGCCCGGTATGCCCGCGCTGTCCCTCACTCGCGTTCCGTCCCCTCACCCGAACCGGTACGGGCCGTACGGGTGAGTACGGCCTGTGCCGATCCTGCCCCCGGGTGTTCGATGCGGCCCGGGGGCACGACCGTGTATAGGGCCATCTGGGTGACAAATCGGCCAGATCCGGCATTGGGCGGTGTGGGTGACGGCGGTGCCGGGCCGGATCAGGCCGTGTGGGTGACCCGCTCGCTCTCGATCCGCTGGGCCAGAGCCGCGTCCGCCAGCCCCCCGGCGTTGCGGCACAGCACCACGGAGCCTCCCGTGGCCAATGCCGCGTAGAGCCCGGCCGAGAGCCCCTCCCAGCTGTCGTAGCCCTGCCGGGACAGCACCCGGGCACCCTCGCCGAAGCCGAGCTTCACCGCGTCCTCGCGGGCCCGCTCGCAGATCCGGGCGTACGAGAGCTCCTCGCCGCCGACCACCAGGCCCGGGCCGTCCGCGTCCACGGGCTGGAAGGGCGCGAACCGGTCGCCCTGCCCCGGCACCTCCACGGCGTAGTCGGCGAACCCGGCCGGCGGCTGCGGGAAGCGCCCGCCCAGCGGCCGCAGCGCGAGCGCCACCCGCTCGCCGGAGCACGCGGCGGCCTCCTCCAGCGTGTCCGGGCCGCTCACCACGAGATCGGCGCCGCCCGGATCCCCGCCCACCTCCACCACGACCCCGACCGAGGCACAGGCGAGCAGCCACACAGCGCTCTGCCAGTGCGCGGGGAGCAGCAGGGCGAGCCGGTCACCGGGCTCGGCGCCCAGGTCGCCCTGGAGCAGATTGGCGGTCTTGGCCACCCAATTGGCGAAGGTGGCGACGGACAATTCGACGCGCTCGCCCGTGGCGTCGTCGTAGAAGGTGACGAGCGGGCGGCCGGGATCGGCGGCGAGCGCGGATCGCAGCAGGTCGGCAGGGGTGCGGTCAGTGGCGTTCACGGACCAGAGCCTACGCGGAGCGACCCGCGCCCCTCCTCCGTACGGCCGCAGCACGATCCCCCGTACGGAGGAGGGGTATCCGGACCGGGACCGGACGGCACGTCAGTTCTCGGATGGCGCCGGCCTCCGGCAGTCCACAACATCCTTTCCATGCGTGCATTCCTTGCTTCCTCCATCGGCGTCGCGACGGCTGCCGCACTGGCCCTGCCGCTCGCGCTCCCCTCCACGGCCCTGGCCCACCCGGCGGCGACGCGGCAATCGGCCGGGGCGGGCACGTCGGCCCCCGCGGCCCCATCGGCCATCGCCGGATCCACCCAGTCCCTTCCGCTCGTCCCCGTCGGACCCTCGGCGGACCGCTCCACCGGGGTCCCCGGCATGAGCACCTCGCCCCGGCTCCCCGACACCCGCGGCCTGTCGGCGCGCGAAGTCAGGACCTTCTCGCTCGTCGGCGTCGTCTGGGACGACGCGAGCACCCGGCTCGACGGCCGCGTCCAGGTCCGCACCCGCTCCGTGACCACCTCGGCCTGGTCCGAATGGCAGGACGTCGACACCCACAACAGCGAACACGCCGCCGACCCCGACACGGCGGAACGGGGCACCGGCCGGGTCCGCGGCAGCACCGCCCCCCTGTGGGTCGGGCAGTCCGACGGCATCGAGGTCCGTGTCCAGGCGGAACACGGTGACCGCGAAGTGAGCAGCGGGCTCCCGACGGGCATGCGCATCGAACTGGTGGACCCGGGGGAGTCCTCCCGCCCCCACTCGGACGCGAAGAACGGGAACGGCACCGCGGAACCCTCACCGGTCGTCGACGACGACGACAAGGGCGAACTGGCCGTCCTCCCCGGCATGACGATGGAGATGGCGGAGTCCTCCTCCGCCAACGTGCCGATGGCCCCCCTCGGCGCCCAGGAGATCCCCGCCCTCAACAAGGCCGACTCCACCGCCGACGCGGTCCTCGCCGACGAGGCGCTCGCGGCCGCCCCGTACATCGGCCCGCGCCCGAAGATCGTCACCCGGCTGGGCTGGGGCGCGGACGAGAGCCTGCGCGAGAAGGGCTTCGTCTACACGAACACGGTCAAGGCCGCCTTCGTCCACCACACCGCGTCCGGCAACAACTACGCCTGCAAGGACGCCCCGGCGGTCCTGCGCAGCCTGTACCGCTACCACGTCGTCAGCAGCGGCTGGCGCGACATCGGCTACAACTTCGCCGTCGACAAGTGCGGCACCGTGTACGAGGGCCGGGCGGGCGGCGTCGCCAAGGCGGTGCTCGGCGCGCACACCATGGGCTTCAACACGGACAGCATGGGCGTCGCCGTCATCGGCACCTTCGCCTCCACGACCGCCCCCAAGGCGGCGGTCGACGCGGTGGCCCGCCTCACGGCCTGGAAGCTGGGCCTCTTCGGAGCGGACCCCCGCGCGAAGACCACGCTGCGCTCGGGCGGCGGCAACCTCTACGCGAAGGGCAGCAACGTCCGCCTGAACGTCATCTCGGGCCACCGCGACGGCTTCGCCACGGAATGCCCCGGCCGCCAGCTCTACGACAAACTCCCCCCCACCCGAACCGCCTCGGCCAAACTCCAGGGCCGCCCCTGAGACAAGCCCCCTCCTTGACGCCCCGCTCGCGCGGTGCGGCCCTGGCGGGCCAGCCCCATCCAGCCGCGCGAGGGCCCAGGGCACAGCCCGGGGCCACCCCTTCCGCCCCGGCCAAGCCCGGCCGTCCGGCGCTGAGAACCGAGTCCTGGCCGGAGCCCAGGGCCAACTTTTCCGTCCCGGTCACGGCCGGGTGGGCCGTCCGGCGTTGAGGATCGGGTCCGGGGCTGAGCCCCAGGGCCTCTTCAGCCCGTCCGGCGTCTGGGGACCTGGGCCCAGGGCGGGGCCCCAGGGCCTTTTCAGCCCGTCCGGCGTCTGGGGACCTGGGCCCAGGGCGGGGCCCCAGGGCCTTTTCAGCCCGTCCGGCGTTTGAGGACCGGGGTCCGGGCGGAGCCCGGGGAACGGTGGAAGGGCGGGTAGGGGACAGCCCCGCAGGGCTACGCTCGAGTCATGGCCGGCCGCTTCGACCCCCTCACCCGCACCGCGATCCGCGGCGGCCGCACCCCGGTGCCCCCGCCACCTCCGACCCCCACCCAAGCCACCGGCACAACCGACGCCCCTACCGACGCCCCGGCCCAGGCCCCGGTCCAGGCCCAGGCCCAGGCCCAGGCCCAGGCCCAGGCTCCGGCCCCGGCCCAGGCCCAGGGCCAGGCTCCGGCCCAGGGCCAGGTTCCCGGCCAAGGCCAAGGCCAAGGCCAAGGCCAAGGCCAAGGCCAAGGCCAGGGCCAGGGCCAAGGCCAAGGCCAGGGCCAGGGCCAGGGCCAAGGCCAAGGCCAAGGCCAGGGCCAGGGCCAAGGCCAGGGCCAGGGCCAGGCCCAGGGCCAAGCCGCAGGCGACCGCTCCGGTCACCCCAAGACCCGCTCCTGGGCCCCGCCCGGTGGCGGCCCGGTGGATCTGGGGCTCACCCTCGGTCCGCTCAGGCGCGGCCCCGCCGACCCCACCTTCCGCACCACACCCGGCACGGTCTGGCGAGCCACCCGTACCCCCGCCGGCCCCGCCACCCTCCGCGTCACGCTGGACGGGGCAGAAGTGAGCGCCACCGCATGGGGGCCGGGCGCCGACTGGATCCTGGACGGGCTGCCCGAGCTCCTCGGCTCCGCCGACGACCCGGCCGCCTTCGTCCCGCGCCACCGGCTGGTGCACGCCAGCCACCGCCGCCGCCCGGGCCTGCGCCTGACCCGCACCGGCCTGGTCCTGGAGTCCCTGATCCCGACGGTCCTGGAGCAGAAGGTCACCGCCGACGAGGCGTACCGCGCCTGGCGCCGCCTCGTACGCCAGTACGGCGAGCCGGCTCCGGGCCCGGCCGACCCGGCCGACCCGGCCGATTCGGCCGACCCGGCCGCCCCGAACCTCTACGTGATGCCCGCCCCCCGCACCTGGACCCTGATCCCCTCCTGGGACTGGCACAAGGCCGGGGTCGACTCCAAGCGCTCCGCCACCATCGTCCGCGCGGCCCGCCTCGCCGCCCGCCTCGAAGAGGCGACCGCCATGGACCTGCCGGCGGCCGCCGCCCGCCTGGAGGCGGTCCCCGGGATCGGCCCGTGGACCTCCGCCGAGACCCTCCAGCGCAGCAACGGCGCGGCCGACGCCGTCACCACCGGGGACCTGCACCTGCCCGGGATCATCGGCTACGCCCTGGCCGGGAACCGGGACGCCGACGACGCCGCCATGCTGGAGCTCCTCGCGCCCTACGCCGGCCAGCGCCACCGCGCGGCCCGCCTCGTCCTCCTGGCCGGCGCCGCCCCGCCCCGCCGTGCCCCGCGGATGCCCCGGGGCGACATCGGCAAGCTCTAGCCCGGCAGCCCCGCAGCCCGGCAGGCCATCCGGGGGCCGGGGGCCGGGGGCCGGGCCCGGCCCGGAGGCTCACCGGACCTCGATGAACTCCTCCGCCGCCCGCGCCGCCCGCTCCGCCGGAGCGACCGCGGCGTGCCCGACGGCCACCGCCCCCATCGGGTCCCAGTCCTCCGGAAGGCCGAGCACCTTGCGCACCACGTCCCGGCAGAACATCGTCGAGGACACCCACGCGGAGCCCAGCCGTTCCCCGGCCAGCGCGACCAGGAAGTTCTGCACGCCCGCGCCCATCGCGACGACGAACATCTCCCGCTCCGCGGCGTCCCGCCGCGCGTGCCCGTAGTCGTGCGCGCCGTCCGTGACCAGGCAGGGCACCACCAGGTAGGGCGCGGCCCGCAGGACGTCGCCCCGCCGGACCCGCTTCGCGATGGACTCCTCGGACTTCCCGTCCCGCCGCAGGTCCTCGATCCAGGCGTCCCGCATCGCGTCCAGCAGCTCCAGTCGCGCGCCCGCCGACTCCAGCAGCACGAACCGCCACGGCGTCGTGTGGTGCGGGGCCGGGGCCGTCACGGCCGCCGCGACCGCGCGGCGCACCGCGCCCGGGTCCACCGGCTCGGACGTGAAGGCCCGTACGGTACGCCGCTGCGTCACCGCTTCCCGTACCGCCTCCGAGGTGCCCAGCCGGAACATGTCGTCGGCCGGCGAGCGGACCAGATCGGCCGCCGAGGACCCCTCGCCCCGTACGTGTTCCAGTCCGCGCACGATCGCCACCGGCAGGCCCAGGGCCTTGCCCTTGACCAGGTCGCCCGCGGCGGCCAGCTCGTCGGCGGTCGCCACGACCGTCGCGCTCAGCGGGTTCCCGTGGGCGTCGGTGCCGCCGCGCAGGTCGTCCAGGACCTGTACGCCGGCCGAGCCGATCGCCACGTCGGTGAGCCCGGTGCGCCACGGCCGCCCGAAGGTGTCCGTCACGATGACGCCCACGTCCACGGACCGCAGCTCCCGCAGCCGGGCACGGATCGCGGCGGCCGAGGCGTCGGGGTCCTCGGGCAGCAGCAGGACGGTGCCGGCCTCGGTGTTCGAGGCGTCGACCCCGGCCGCGGCCATGACCAGCCCCTGCCGGTTCTCCACGATCCGCAGCGTTCCCCGCCGCGCGACGACCCGTACGGTCTCGGCGTCGATCGCCTCCTCGCGCGAATCGGCGCGGACGATGCGCCCCTCCGCCTTGGAGACGATCTTCGAGGTGACGAGCAGGATGTCCCCGTCCCGCAGCCGGGTGGAGGAGCCGTCCCCGGCGGGGACGTCGGTCGCGGCGGCGATCAGCGCCGCCAGGTCGTCGCCGGGCCGTACCTCCGGGATCCCGCGGACGGCCCGCACCAGGAACTGGTGCGGCGGGTTCCCGGTGCTCCCGGTGTCGCCGGGAACACCGGTGCTCCCGGCGGTCACCGGGAGGCCTCCGCCAGTTCCAGCGCGGCCCGCGCCATCTCCGCCGTGGCGGCCAGGTCGGTCATCATCAGCGGGACCGCCCGGCAGGTGATGCCGGCGGCCTCCACCTCGGTGACGGCGTCAGCGTCGGCGGTGTCGACGAGCCAGCCGTCGAGCAGTTCGGTGCCGTAGTGCAGGGCGACGGCCGCGGCGGTGGACTCGACGCCCACGGCGGCCAGCACCTTGTCGGCCATTCCGCGCACGGGGGCGCCCCCGACGATGGGGGAGAGCCCCACGACGGGCGCCGTGGCGGCGGCCACGGCCTCCCGGATGCCGGGTACGGAGAGGATGGTGCCCACCGACACCACGGGGTTCGACGGCGGGAAGAGGATCACGTCGGCGGCCGCGATGGCCTCCAGGACGCCGGGCGCGGGCTTTGCCTGCTCGGCGCCCACGGGTACGACGGCCTCGGCGTCCACCGCGGCACGCATGCGGACCCAGTACTCCTGGAAGTGGATGACCCGACGCTCCCCGCTCTGGGAGTCGGTGATCGCGACGTGGGTCTCGACCCGGTCGTCGGACATGGGGAGCAGCCGGACCCCGGGCTGCCAGCGGTCGCAGAGGGCCTCGGTGACGGCGCTGAGCGGGTAGCCCGCACCGAGCATCTGGGTACGGACGATGTGGGTGGCGAAGTCGCGGTCACCGAGGCCGAACCAGGTCGGTCCGACCCCGTACGCGGCGAGTTCCTCCTTGACGGTGAAGGACTCGTCGGTGCGGCCCCAGCCCTGGTCCTCGTTGATGCCACCGCCGAGGGTGTACATCACGGTGTCCAGGTCGGGGCAGACCTTGAGCCCGAACAGGTGAATGTCGTCACCGGTGTTGCCGATGACCGTGATGTCCGCGTCGGGAACCGCGGACTGGAGACCTCGGAGGAAACGGGCGCCGCCGATGCCGCCGGCCAGAACAACAATGCGCATACCGACAGTCTGTCAGCCGCAGGATGATCCTTTGAGGGGCGGTGGCCGGGCGACGGGCGGGACCGTCAGGCAGCGCCGGTGATCAGACGGACAGGGCGCCGGTGATCAGACGGGCAGGGCCTCGGGCCGGGCCGGAGAGCAGCTGTGCATCGGCATTTCCGTCAGGCCGGGGAAGTACACGTGCAGGCTGACGGCGCCTTCGAGGCTGTCGTTCTGCACCTCGTGGGCGTACCCGGGGGCGAAGACGCGCTGGGAGCCGGCGCCGAGCGCGAGCGGGCCGCGGGCGGTGTGCTCGGTCAGTTCGCCATCCAGGACGGTCAGGACGCCGGAGGAGGCGCCGTGGTCGTGCAGGCCGCTGCCCTGGCCGGGTACCCAGCTGAGCAGCCAGACCTCGTAGCCGGGGCCGGTGCGCAGCCGGTGGTACCAGCGGGTCGTGGCGTCGTAGCGGACCAGGTGCTCCCACGCGGAGCGGTCGGCGGCGATGGAACGCGCGAGGCCCACGAACTCGGCGACGGTGGCCGGGTGCTCGCGGGCGGGCTGCAGGAGGTGCTGGACGGAGAGGATGTCGCCGGCGATCTGGAGGTCGCTCTCGACGGGCGCCGGGGCGATGGCCGGGGCGGTGGGGGTGGCGTTCAGTGTGCTGGTGCTGTTCATCGGGGGGTTCCTCGACGGATGTCAGTCGTGCGGCGGTTGCTGTGGGGGGCGAGCTGGAGCTCAGGGGAGCCGAAGCTCCCGAGGCATCAACAGCTGCAACAGCAACAGCGAACCTGGGCAGCGCACAGGAACCCACGAATGGGGGTCCGGGTGACTGCCGAGAGCGCTGACATGCGTACAAGAAGACCCGGTGGGGGGCCGGACTGTCAACCCAATGTCCGATTTGGTAGAAAAGTTTCACCTCATCCGGTTACCGTGCCCGGAGAAAGGTTTGTGCAGTCGGTACCAGGGGATGTGGCGCTGCGAGTCGCGTCGCAGTCCGCTGTGGCGGCTCTCAAACCCGTAAAGCCGTGCGACGTCCTTCTGTGGCTGAAATGTGATCTGCGCCGCTTCTTCGGCCGGATTGGAACCCCACCACAGAGTGACGCGTCGACTACGGGGGAGGGGGTGCCGGTTGTGACGTGTGTGGCATGTGTCACGATTTTTGGCGATTTGAACACTTTCTGCATAGGCTTGGTTCCGCAGAGTGAATAAGGGGCCCAATAGCAGATCTCGGCTTGACTGCGCCGGAGCCCCGCACTTGTAATTTCACTCGTGTCGTTACGTAGCGATGAGTGACGACATGACCACGGGGACGCACAGACAGAGCGAGGGGCGCACATGACCGAGCTGGTTCAGGAACTGCTGGTCGAGGAGGCGGACGAAGAGCTCGGTTGGCAGGAGCGGGCTCTCTGCGCCCAGACCGACCCCGAGTCCTTCTTTCCCGAGAAGGGCGGCTCAACCCGCGAGGCGAAGAAGGTCTGCCTCGCGTGCGAGGTCCGCTCCGAATGCCTCGAGTACGCACTCGCCAACGACGAGCGATTCGGCATCTGGGGCGGCCTGTCCGAGCGCGAGCGGCGACGTCTGAAGAAGGCCGCCGTCTGAATCGCCCTCGGCGCGCACCGAACGGCGCCCATGACAGGGCCCATGACAGGGCTCACGGCAGGGCCCGTGGCAGGGCTCACGGCAGGGCCCGCGGTACGGCCCACGACATATCCGCCGGCCCACCCGAAGGCATAGCCGCCTGTGCACCCGGCCTCACGCACGGCAGTGGCCGAAGTGCACGCACCGGTACAAAACGCGGCACGGCGAACGGTACGACCCGCACGGTGATGTTCAGAGCAAACGGTCCGCCTCCCGCACCTTCCCCGCAGGAGGCGGACCGCTGTGTTCCCAGCCGTTAGGGTGGGGCGCTGTCCAGCAGCCTCCGAGGGCACACCACCCCCGGACCCCCGGCCGGAGGGCCCGTACCGCGATGTCCCTGCACAGCCAGTCGAGCGCCTCCCACCAGGCTGCCGCCGCACCAGAGTTCCCCCGGCACGTCGTCACCGCGGTCCTCGTCGCCCACGACGGCGCCCGCTGGCTGCCCCGGACCCTCGCCGGTCTCCTCGGCCAGGAACGCCCCGCCCAGAGCCACATCGCCGCCGACACCGGCAGCGCCGACGACTCCGCGCGCCTGCTCGGCGAGGCCCTCGGCGAGGACCGCGTCCTGCACCTGGCCCGCCGCACCGGCTTCGGTGCCGCCGTCGACGAGGCCGCCCGCACCGCCGGGATCCTGACTCCCGAGGAACTCCCGTACCTCAAGCGCCCCTCCGGCTGGGATCCCGTCAGCCGCACCTGGCGCGACGACACGTACGACCTCCCCGACCTGCCCCACGGCGAACCCGTCCAGTGGCTCTGGCTGCTCCACGACGACTGCGCACCCGAGCCCGACGCCCTCGCCGAACTGCTGCGCGTCGCCGACGAGAACCCCGAAGCCGCCGTCATCGGCCCCAAGCTGCGCGGCTGGTACGACAAGAAGCAGCTCCTCGAAGTCGGCGTCACCATCGCCCGCAGCGGCCGCCGCTGGACCGGCCTCGACCGGCGCGAACAGGACCAGGGCCAGCACGACCAGGTCCAGCCCGTCCTCTCCGTATCCAGCGCCGGCATGCTGATCCGCCGCGACGTGTACGACGCCCTCGGCGGCTTCGACCGCCGCCTGCCCCTCATGCGCGACGACGTCGACCTGTGCTGGCGCGTCCAGAGCGCCGGCCACGCCGTCCTCGTCGCCCCCGAGGCCGTCCTGCGGCACGCCGAGGCCTCCGCCCGCGAACGCCGCACCGTCGACTGCGTCGGCCGCTCCGCCGCCAGCCCGCACCGCGTGGACAAGGCCGGCGCCGTCTACACGATGCTGGTCAACAGCCCCGGCGGGGCCCTCCCGTACGTCCTGCTGCGCATCCTCCTCGGCACCGTCCTGCGGACCCTCGCCTACCTCATCGGCAAGGCCCCCGGACAGGCCGTCGACGAGGTCACCGGCCTCCTCGCCACCCTGCTCCGCCCCGGCCGGATCCTCGGAGCCCGCCGCCGCAGGGGCCGCGCAGCCGTCACCGCCAAGGAACTGCGGCCCCTCTTCCCGCCGCCCGGCGCCAGCCTGCGCGCCAACGCCGAACAGCTCGCCGAGTACTTCGGCGCGGGCGGCGACGCCGAGAGCCCCGCCGCCGGCCGGCACGGCGGAGCCGTCGAATCGGGACCCGGCGGGGACGACGCCGAGTACCTGGACATCGAACAGTTCGCGCGCCTCAAGCGGATCGCGCGCAAGCCCGCGCCCGTCCTCTTCGGGCTCCTCCTGCTCGTCTCCCTCATCGCCTGCCGCTCGCTCCTGGGCGGCGGCTCCCTCATGGGCGGAGCCCTGCTGCCCGCCCCCGACGGCGGACTCGACCTCTGGCGCGTCTACGCCGACGACTGGCAGCCCGTCGGCACCGGCACCACCGCCGGAGCGCCGCCCTACCTCGCCGTCCTCGGCGTCCTGTCCACGCTGCTCCTCGGCTCCACCGACGCCGCCCTGACCCTGCTGCTCGTCTGCTCGGTCCCGCTCGCCGGACTCACCGCCTACTTCGCCTCCCGGCCGCTGGTGGAATCCCGGCTGCTGCGCGCCTGGGCCGCCGTCGCGTACGCCTTCCTCCCCGCCGTCACCGGAGCCCTGGCCGGCGGCCGCATCGGCACCGCCGTCCTCGCGATCCTGCTCCCGCTCATCGCCCGCTCCGCCGTCTCCGCCTTCGGATTCGCCGACGGGGAGGGCGGGGGCAGCTGGCGCTCCGCCTGGACCTACACCCTGCTGCTGACCCTGGCCACCGCCTTCACCCCGGTCGTCTGGCCGCTGGCCGCCCTCCTCGGGTCCGCCGCGCTGGTCCTGCGCCGCGCGCACTGGAAGACGTACGGGCCCCGCCTCCTCGCGACGCTCGGCGTCCCCGTCCTCGTGCTCGCCCCCTGGTCGCTGAGCCTGCTCACCCACCCCGCGAGCTTCCTGCGCGAGGCCGGACTGCCCTACGGAGCCGGCTCGGCCACCGCCCTGGACCTCCTCGGCATCAGCCCCGGCGGCCCCCGCACCGCCGGCGGCCTGATCCTCCTCGGCGTCGTCCTCGCCGCCCTGGCCGCGCTGCTGCGCGCCGACCGGCAGTTCGCCGTACGCACCGCCTGGGCCACCGCGCTCGCCGCGCTCGTCCTGGCCGTCCTGGTCAACCGCACCACCTGGGCCGGACCCGCCACCCTCGTCTACGGACTCGCCCTGCTGGCCGCCGCCGTCACCGGCGCCGACGGGGCCAAGGTGCGCGTCGCCGCCCGCAGCTTCGGCTGGCGCCAGCCCCTCGCCGCCCTGATCGCGCTCGCCGCCGCCGTCGGCCCGATCGCCGGCGCGGCCGGCTGGATGCTCAGCGGCGCCGCCGGCCCGCTCGAGCGCCGCGACCCCGTCCAGGTCCCCGCCTTCGTCGCCGAGGAGAGCGGCACCCGCGACCAGGCCCGCACCCTCGTCATCGGCGCGGACACCCCGGCCGTCCTCTCGTACACCCTGGTCCGCGGTTCCGGCGGCCGCCTCGGCGACCCCGAACTCGCCGCCCGGGCCGGCAGCGACACCCGCCTCGACAAGGTCGTCTCCAGCCTCGTCGCGGGCTCCGGCGCCGACCAGACCGACCAGCTCGGCGGCTTCGCCATCCGCTACGTCCTGGTCCGCGACGGCGCCCCGCAGGAGATCGGCCGCGTCCTGGACGCCACCCCCGGCCTCAGCCGCCTCAGCAAGCTCGAAGGCAGCGCCCTGTGGCGCGTCGACCGCCAGGTCGCCCGCGCCGTCATCGTCTCCGGCAAGCCCGGCGAGGCACCCATCCCCGTCGCCTCAGGTCCCGTCGAGGCGCACACCAAGATCCCGGCGGGCGAGGCCGGACGCGTCCTGCGCATCGCCGACCGGGCCGACGCCGGCTGGCGGGCCACCCTCGACGGCAAGCCGCTCGAGGCCAAGACCGTCGACGGCTGGGCCCAGGGCTTCGAGCTCCCCGCGGACGCCGGCGAGCTCGACCTCGTCCACGAGGACGCCCTCACCCGGACCGCCTGGCACTGGGCCCAGGGCCTGCTCGCCCTGGTGCTCCTGGTGATGGCCCTGCCGGGCCGCCGCGCCCGCCTCGACGACGACCTGCCCGAGGACGACGCCCCCGCCGAGGAGGCCGGCGAGGGCCGCCGGGCCCGCCGGCTGCGCGAGCAGTCCGGGCCGGACCCGCGGTCCGAGCCCGCCCCGGCCGAGGCGGCCGTCGCGGCCGACCCGTACGCGCAGATCCCGGCGCAGCAGCCGTACGCCGATGACGCGTACGCCTACCAGCAGCCGGCCTACGGAGACCAGGGCGGCCAGGGCGGCTACGCCTATGACGCCGCCGCCCAGGAGCAGCAGCAGTACGCCCCGTACCCGTACGAGCAGCAGCAGCCGTACACCGGCCACCCGGACACCCCGTACGAGCAGCCGTACGAGCAGCCGTACGAGCCGTACCCGCCCTACCCGCAGCAGCCCGACCCCCAGACCGGCTACGACACCTACGGCCAGCACGACGGACAGCAGGGCGGGCAGCACCCCCCGCGTCCGGACGGGAGCCCCCAGCAGTGAAGCAGCGCGTACCCCTCACGCTCGCCGCCGTCGCGGCCGCCCTGGCCGCCGTCACCGGCCTCGCCACCCTCACCGCGCCCGCCGCCGACGGGGCCTCCACGGCTGCCGGGGCCAAGCCCGCGGCCCGGATGCCGGTCGAGCGGTCCCTCCTGGTGTGTCCCTCTCCCAGCTCCTCCGACATCGCCGAGACCCTCTACACGGCGATCACCCCGGGCGCGGCCTCCCCGGGCGGCAAGGGCACGGCCCGGCTGCTGGGCGCGACCAAGGAGGCCAAGCCCGTCCTGGAACTCAAGGAGCCCGGCAAGCCCGTGGGCGCCAAGGCCTCCGGCGCCGAGGCCCCCGCGCTCAGCGGCGTCGCCGACGGGTTCCTCGCGCCCGGCTGGAGCGCGCAGCAGACCACCGTGGTCTCGGTGGGCCGTACGCGCGGCCTGCTCGGCGTCGGCTGCACCGCGCCCGGCACCGACTTCTGGTTCCCCGGCGTGAGCACCGCCAAGGGCCGCGAGGATTACGTCCACCTCACCAACCCCGACGACACCGCGGCCGTGGTGGACATCAAGCTGTTCGGCCCGGACGGAGCGGTGAAGGCCGAAGCGGGCATCAGCGAGAACATCCGGATCGATCCGAAGTCCAGCAAGGCGATCGCCCTGGCCTCCCTCGCCCCCGGCGCGCAGCTCGCGGACGTCACCGCCCACGTGACCACCCGCGCCGGCCGGGTAGGAGCCACCGCCCAGGCGGGCGAGGAAGGCGTCGGCGCCGACTGGCTGCCCGCCACCGTGGACCCGGCGGGGACCCTGGTCCTGCCCGGCATCCCGGCGGACGCCACCTCCGTACGGCTGGTCGCCTTCGCCCCCGGCGAGGAGGACGCGGACCTCAAGGTGAAGCTGGCCGGGGCGACCGGCTCGATCAGCCCCGCAGGCGCCGAGCAGCTCCACGTCAAGGCCGGCATGACCGCGAGCCTCGACCTCAAGGACGTCACCCGCGGCGAAGCCGGCTCCCTGGTCCTCTCCCCGGCCGACCCCAAGAAGTCCGAGGTCCCCGTGGTCGCCGCCCTACGGGTGGTCCGCGGCACCGGAGCCAAGCAGGAAGTCGGCTTCATCCAGGCGTCCGCCCCCGTCGGCGCCCGGGCGACCGTCGCGGACAACCGCCCCGAGGCGAACGCCACCCTGCTCTCGCTGACGGCCCCGGCCGGAGCAGACGCCACGGTCAAGGTGACGGCCTCCCCGGGCACGGAGGGCGGCGAACCCGCCTCCAAGGAGGTCACGGTCAAGGGGGGCACCACGCAGACCGTGACCCTCGCCCCGACGGGCGGCAAGGGCGCCTACGCCCTCACGGTGGAAACCGTCTCCGGCGGCCCCGTCCACGCGTCCCGCACCCTGTCGCTCCCGCGCGACGGCATCCCGATGTTCACGATCCAGACCCTCACGGACGACCGCTCCACGGTCTCGGTCCCCAAGGCCACCCAGGACCTCACGGTCCTGACCCGGTAACCGCGGCCGGCGCCCGGGCCTCTCCAGCCGCCCGGCGTTCGAGGACCGGGGTCCGGGGCCCCGGGCGCAGCCTGGCACCCCTGGGTCCCCGCCGGCGCGCGCGGCGCGGGCCCGGGCAGCGCCCGGGGACACACTCAGCCCCGCCGGCGCTCGCGGCGCGGGTCCGGGCGGCGCCCGGGCACAGACTCAGCCCCGCCGGCGTTTGAGGCGCGGGTCCGGGCAGAGCCCGGGGAACGGTGGAAGGGCGGGTAGGGGACAGCCCCGCAGGGCCGCCTCCAGCACCGCCGGCGGGGGCCAGAACCCCAGTGGCCCGGACTCCCGGTCCGCCCCGTACCCCTAGTCCGCCCCGTACCCCTAGTCCGACCCGTACCGCGGATCCACCGTCTCGGGCGACAGCCCCAACAACTCCGCGACCTGCTCCACCACGATCTCGTGCACCAGCATCGCCCGCTCGTCCCGAGACTTCGCCCGGATCTCCACCGGCCGCCGGAACACCACGATCCGGGCCGGCCGCCCGCCCCCGGCCTCCGCCAGCGCCCCCAGAGGCACCGCCTCGTCGTTCCAGCCGGTCTCCGCGCCGCCCGGCGGCCCCGGCACGTCGCCGATCATGAACTCCACCTCGGCCAGCTGCGGCCACCGCCGTTCCAGCCGCTCCACGGAGTCCCGTACGAGGTCACCGAAGAGCTCCCCCCGGCTCGCCGACAGCGGTACCTGCGGAGGAGCCACCGGCCCGCGCATCCCGCGCCCGTGCCGGTCTCGCCGCCGCACCCGTGGCTCACCGGCGGGGGACCCGCCGGGCAGGGAGGCGGCAGGGGGCACGGGAGGGGGAGGCAGAGTGCTGTCCGTCACCCCCGCAGGGTAGCCCGCACATCCGCGCCGGGGCGGGGGAGATCGGACGACACGGGGAGCGTCGGGGGGCGAGTCGTCGCGGCCCGGTCAAGAGTGCGGTACGGTCCAACGTCGTGAGCCTTGTACGTCGCTGTTCGCGCACCGCGTGCGGCCGCCCTGCCGTCGCGACTCTGACGTACGTCTACGCCGATTCGACCGCAGTTCTCGGCCCGCTCGCCACCTACGCCGAACCCCACTGCTACGACCTCTGCGCCGAGCACTCGGAGCGCCTGACCGCCCCGCGCGGCTGGGACGTCGTACGCCTCACCGACGGGTCGGCGCCCTCGCGTCCCACCGGTGACGACCTCGAAGCCCTCGCCAACGCCGTGCGCGAGGCGGCGCGCCCGCCGGAACGCACGGCCGGAGCGGGCGGCGCGGGCGGCGCGGGTCAGGGCGGTCCCACCCCCGGGGAGACCCGTCGCGGACACCTCCGCGTCCTGCGTTCGCCCGATTCCTGACATTCGGCTGATCTGAAAAGCCGCGCTGCGTCCACGGTAGGTTTGCCTCACCGCACATGACCTTCAGGAGGGCAGGCAGTGGCCACCGATCTTTCGAACATCGTCAAGGCGTACGACGTACGGGGCGTCGTGCCGGACGAGTGGGACGAGCAGCTGGCCGAACTGTTCGGTGCCGCCTTCGTCGAGGTGACCGGTGCTTCGGCGATCGTCATCGGCCACGACATGCGGCCCTCCTCCCCGGCCCTGTCCGCCGCCTTCGCCCGCGGCGCGGCCGTACGGGGCGTCGACGTCACCCTCATCGGGCTGTGCTCCACGGACCAGCTGTACTACGCCTCCGGCAAGCTGAACCTGCCCGGCGCGATGTTCACGGCCTCGCACAACCCGGCGCAGTACAACGGCATCAAGCTCTGCCGGGCCGGCGCCGCCCCGGTCGGCCAGGACACCGGCCTCTCCACCATCCGCGAGCTCGCGGAGAAGTGGAGCGACGAGGGCGCCCCGGCGATCCCCGCCGGCACCGTCCCGGGCACCGTCACCGAGCAGGACACCCTCACCGGCTACGCCGACCACCTGAAGGGCCTGGTCGACCTCACCGCCGTCCGCCCGCTCAAGGTCGTCGTCGACGCGGGCAACGGCATGGGCGGGCACACCGTCCCCACCGTCTTCACGGGCCTGCCGCTGGACCTGGTCCCCATGTACTTCGAACTGGACGGGACCTTCCCGAACCACGAGGCCAACCCCCTCGACCCGAAGAACATCGTCGACCTCCAGGCCCGCGTACTGGCCGAGGGCGCCGACCTCGGCATCGCCTTCGACGGCGACGCCGACCGCTGCTTCATCGTCGACGAGCGGGGCGAGGGCGTCTCCCCGTCCGCCATCACGGCCCTGGTCGCCGCCCGCGAACTGGCCCGCAACGGCGGCACCGGCACGGTGATCCACAACCTGATCACCTCCTGGTCCGTGCCCGAGGTCGTCCGCGAGAACGGCGGCACCCCCGTCCGCACCCGCGTGGGCCACTCCTTCATCAAGGAAGAGATGGCCAAGTCCGGCGCCATCTTCGGCGGCGAGCACTCGGCGCACTACTACTTCAAGGACTTCTGGAACGCGGACACGGGCATGCTCGCCGCGCTCCACGTCCTGGCGGCCCTCGGCGGCCAGGACGGCCCCCTCTCGGACCTGGTCTCCTCCTACGACCGCTACGCGGGCTCCGGGGAGATCAACTCGACGGTCGCCGACCAGAAGGCCCGCCTGGCCGCCGTCAAGGAGACCTACGGCTCCGCCGAGGGCATCACCCTGGACGAACTGGACGGCCTCACCGCGACCAGCGCCGACTGGTGGTTCAACGTCCGCGCCTCCAACACGGAGCCCCTGCTCCGCCTGAACGTCGAGGCCCGCGACCAGGCCACGCTGACCAAGGTCCGCGACGAGGTCCTGGCCCTGATCCGCGCGTAGCGCCGCGCGCGGGCCGGGCGTGTAGTCCGCCCATGTCCGGCGCCGCGCGTGCGCTTCGCGCACGTCCGGGCTGTGCGCTTCGCGCCCACGCGGGCCGCCCGCACGTCCAGGCCCCGGCTGCCAAAGATCAGCCCCGCCGGCGTTTGAGGCGCGGGGTCCGGGGCGGAGCCCCGGCAGCGCCGCCGCGCCACGTACCCGCCGTACCGCCGTCGACCCCTCACCGAAGGTCTTCCTCCACCCCGCACCGCAGGTGACCGGGCGGTAGGCTGACCAGGCCCGATCCACACCCCCGAAGGGAACCGCACATGCCGCTCGAAGCCGGCCTCCTGGAGATCCTCGCCTGCCCCGCCTGCCACTCGCCCCTGGAGGACAAGTCGGCCGACGAGCAGACCCCCGAGCTGATCTGCACCGGAGGCCAGGACTGCGGTCTCGCCTACCCGGTCCGCGACGGCATCCCGGTTCTCCTCGTCGACGAGGCGCGCCGCCCCGCCTGAGCCTCCTACCGCCACCCCGCGCAAACGCTGAGACTGGTTCCGTCCCACACAGGTTCCGTCCCCGCTGGACACGTCACAGAATGAGCCGGAGGCCGCCATGCTCGACGAGTCACTCCTCGACGCACCTGACGATCTCGCCCGCGCCGACCGCCGCGGCCTGCTCCGCGGCGCCGCCGACGCGGGCGCACGGGTACGCACCGCGGCCCGGCACGCCGCCGAGGCCGGTCTCGCCGACCTGCGCCCCGACGGCCGCCCCCGCGCGGTCCTCATCGCCGGGCCGGGTACCGCCGCCACCGGGGTCGCCGATCTGCTCGGCGCGCTCGCCGGAGCCTCCGCGCCCGTGATCCGGCTGCACCCGACCGGCGTCGCGCACGCCGCCGGGGCCCTGCGCTGGACCCTGCCCGGCTGGGCCGGCCCCGTCGACCTGCTGCTCATCGCCACCACCGACGGAACCGAGCCGGGTCTCGCGGTCCTCTCCGAGCAGGCCTACCGGCGCGGCTGCACCGTCGTCGCAGTCGCCCCCGAGCGCTCGCCGCTGAGCGAAGCGGTGGACGGCGCGCACGGGCTCCTCGTACCGATGGCCAAGGCCCCGTACCAGGAGTACGACGAGTCGGCCGCGGCCGGCCCCGGCGCCCTCTGGGCCCTGCTGACCCCGCTGCTGGTGCTCCTCGACCGGGTCGGCCTGATCACCGCCGCCCCGCAGACCCTGCAGCTCGTAGCCGACCGGCTCGACCGCACGGCCGAACGCTGCGGCCCCGCCATCGCCACCTACTCCAACCCGGCCAAGACCCTCGCCTCCGAGCTCGCCGACTCCCTCCCGCTCATCTGGAGCGAGGGCGCCGCCGCCGGACCCGCCGGGCGCCGCTTCGCCGCCACCCTCGCCGAACTCGCCGGCCGGCCCGCACTGGCCGCCGACCTTCCCGAGGCACTCCCGGCCCACGGGGTCCTGCTCTCCGGCGGTTTCGCCGCCGGCGCCGACCCCGACGACTTCTTCCGCGACCGAGTGGAAGAACCGCAGGCCCTTCGCGCACGCATCGTCCTGCTGCGCGACAGGCCCGCAGGCGGACTGACAGCCGCCCCTGCCGCACGCGAGCTCGCCCTCAGCCACGACACGGCCATCAGCGAGCTCGAACCGGAGGAGGGCACCGAGCTGGAACAGCTCGCCGAACTCCTCGCCGTCACGGATTTCGCCACCGCCTACCTGGCGTTGGCCTCCGGGGGACACAGCTGAGGCGCACGCGAGCGCGCCTCTCACCCAGGAAGACGACCGATGGACCGCCTCACGAACACGATCCGCCCCTACGCCTGGGGATCGACCACCGCGATTCCCGGGCTCCTCGGAGTCGCGCCCACCGGCGAACCCCAGGCCGAGATGTGGATGGGCGCCCACCCGGGCGCCCCCTCCCGCCTCGACCGCGGAGCGGGCGAGCGCGCCCTCTCGGACGTCATCGCGGCCGACCCCGAAGGCGAACTGGGAGCCGAGGCCGTCCGAAAGTTCGGCCCCGGGCTCCCCTTCCTCCTCAAGCTCCTCGCCGCCGGCGCCCCGCTCTCCCTCCAGGTCCACCCCGATCTCGCCCAGGCGAAGGCCGGGTTCGAGGACGAGGAGCGGCGCGGCGTCCCGATCGACGCACCGCACCGCAACTACAAGGACGCCAACCACAAGCCCGAGCTGGTCTGCGCCCTCACCCCCTTCGAGGGCCTGTCCGGGTTCCGCCCGCCGCTGGAGGCCGCCGCCCTGCTGGAGGGTCTCGGCGTCAACTCCCTGAAGCCCTACGCCGACCTCCTGCGGGCACACCCCGAAGAGGCGGCCCTGCGCGAGGTTCTCACCGCCGTCCTGACCGCCGACCGCGCCGAGATGGCCCGTACGGTCACCGAGGCCGCGGCCGCCGCCGAGCGGCTCAGAGGCCCGTACGCCCCGTACGCCGGGCTCGCCCACCACTACCCGGGCGACCCGGGCGTCATCGGCGCGATGCTCCTCAACCACGTGCAACTCCAGCCCGGCGAAGCCATGTTCCTCGGCGCCGGCATTCCGCACGCCTACCTCGACGGCCTCGGCGTCGAGCTCATGGCCAACTCCGACAACGTCCTGCGCTGCGGGCTCACCCCCAAGCACGTCGACGTGCCGGAACTGCTGAAGATCGTCGTCTTCGAGCCCGGCGACCCCGGCATCCTGCGCCCGGAGGGCAACGGCGAAGAGGTCTACGAGACCCCCATCGACGAGTTCCGGCTCTCCCGCTTCGTCCTGGCCCCCGGCGGCGCCCCCCGGGCGGTCCCCGACGCCACCGCGCAGATCCTGCTGTGCACGGCGGGCTCCCCGAAGGCGAGTTCCGCGAAGTCCGGCGAACTGGCCCTGGCCCCCGGCGAATCGGTCTTCGTACCGGCGGGCGAAAAGGTCGAACTATCCGGAACCGGCACCGTCTTCCGTGCCACCGTGGTGGTCTGACGTACCGTCCCTCTCGGTGGCTGTGAGAATCTGCGGCCGTAGCGCGGCGTCCCGGCCCGGGGCGCCGCACCGAGGAAGGGACACATAGCAACCATGAGCGCGTCGGGCGGTACCAAGGCGATCGTGGCGGCACTCGCCGCCAATCTGGCCATCGCGGTAGCCAAGTTCGTGGCCTTCGTCTTCAGTGGCTCGTCGTCGATGCTCGCGGAAAGCGTCCACTCGCTGGCGGACTCCGGCAACCAGGGCCTGCTCCTGCTGGGCGGCAAGAAGGCCAAGCGCGAGGCGACTCCGGAACACCCCTTCGGGTACGGGCGCGAGCGCTACATCTATGCCTTCCTCGTCTCCATCGTGCTGTTCACCGTCGGTGGCATGTTCGCCATCTACGAGGGCTACGAGAAGATCCACGAGCCGCACGCGATCTCGCACTGGTACTGGCCGGTCGGCGTCCTCGTGTTCGCGATCATCGCGGAGTCCTTCTCCTTCCGCACCGCGATCAGGGAGTCGAACGCGATCCGCGGCAGCCTCACCTGGGGCCAGTTCATCAAGCGCGCCAAGGCCCCCGAGCTGCCCGTGGTCCTCCTCGAAGACCTCGGCGCCCTCATCGGCCTCGTCCTCGCCCTCGCGGGCGTCAGCATCGCCCTGATCACCGGCAACGGCGTCTGGGACGGCATCGGCACCCTGTGCATCGGCGTCCTGCTGATCGGCATCGCCATCGTGCTCGCCGCCGAGACCAAGTCCCTGCTGCTGGGCGAGGCGGCCGGCACCGAGGACGTCGAGAAGATCAAGGCCGCCGTCGTCGACGGCGACGTGGTCACCGGCGTCATCCACATGCGCACCCTGCACCTGGGCCCCGAGGAGCTCCTGGTCGCCGCGAAGATCTCCGTTCAGAGCGACGACACCGCGACCGAGGTGGCCAACGCCATCAACGCCGCCGAGGCCCGCATCCGCGCGGCCGTCCCGATCGCGCGGGTGATTTACCTGGAGCCGGACATCTTCAACGCCGAGGCCGCGTCGAAGGGCACCAACCCGGGCAAGTCGCCCGGCGGCGACGGCCACTGACCGGCCACTGACCGGCCACGACGCGACGGGGCCCCCGCGGAAGCGGGGGCCCCGTCGCTTTCCGGTGCCGGGGTCAGCCGACCGCCGGCCACCGCCAGAAGTCGGCGCGGCTACTGGATCTCGCGCAGCACGTCCAGGATCTCGGCCTTGCCGGGGGCGGCCTGCAGCCGCTCCCGGAAGCCGGTGTCCATCAGCTTGCGCGACAGCAGCGCCAGGATCCGCAGGTGCTCGTCCCCGGCCGCGGCCTCCGGTACGGAGATCATGAAGACCAGCCTGGCCTTCGTCCCGTCCAGCGCGCCCCACTCGATGCCCTCGTCGGACCGGGCGAAGCCCACCGTCGGGCGGGTCACCGCGTCCGTCTTGGCGTGCGGGATGGCGATGGACTCGCCGAGGCCGGTCGTGCCCTGGGCCTCCCGGGCCAGGGCGACCCGTACGAGCTCGTCCACGTCGGTGACGTTGCCGGTCGTGGCCAGCATCTCGGCCATCTCGCGGATCGCCGCCTCCTTGGCGTCCGAGGACAGCTCCGTCTTCACGGTCTGCTCGGTGAGGTACCCGGAGAGCACCTCGGGCGGTCCGCCGGCGGCCACCGGAGCCGCGCCGGCGGGCTGCTGTGCCCGTACGGCCGTCCCGGCCGCTCCCGCACCCGCGGCGGCGCCCGCACCGCCGCCGACGGCCACGGGGGCGCCCGCACCGACCAGGGCGGGCTCCGGCGCGAGGACCGCGGCCCTGCCGTCGGCCGCGGCCTCCCGGCGCAGCTTGAACTCGATCAGCGCGTTCGTGGTCAGCGCGGTCACGACCGCACCGGCCGCGATCGCCACGAGGAACATCGCGACACCGCTGATGGCACCGAACAGCGAGACGATCGGACCGCCGTGCGGCACCGAGTCCTGGACCCCGGCCACACCGGCGATCGCGCCGGCCACCGCGCCACCGAGCATGTTCGCGGGAATGACCTGCGCGGGCCTGGCGGCGGCGAAGGGGATCGCTCCCTCGGAGATGCCGAAGAAGCCCATGAACAGGGCGGCGAGGCCGGTCTCCTTCTCCTCGTCGCTGTACAGCTTGCGGCGCAGGAGCGTGGCCAGGCCCTGGCCGAGCGGCATGACGGGGATGGCCGCGGCGGCCATGCCCATGACGTGGTTGTTGGTGCCGATGAGGCCGACCGCGACGAGGAAGGCGGTCTTGTTGACCGGTCCGCCCATGTCGAAGGCGATCATCAGGCCGATCAGGGCGCCCAGCACGATCGCGCTGGAGCCGGTCATCCCGTTCAGCCAGCTGGTCAGACTGGTGAAGAGCCAGGAGATCGGCTTGCCGATCACGTAGATGTAGAACAGGCCCAGGGCCACGGTCGACACGATCGGGATCACGATGATCGGCATGATCGGCTGGATGACCTTGGGGACCTTGACCTTCTTGATCCACACGACCAGATAGCCCGCGAGGAAGCCCGTCGCGATGGCACCCAGGAAGCCGGCGTTCGCATCGGCCCCGTAGATGTTCACGGCGTCCGCGGCGAGGAAACCGCCGATCATGCCGGGTACGAGCGCCGGCCGGTCGCCCAGCGCGTAGGCGATGTAGCCGGAGAAGATCGGCAGCATGAGCGAGAAGCCGGTCACGCCGAGCTTGTTGACGTAGAACCAGAAGGTCCCGTCGGGAATGACCAGCCCGCCCTTGGCGTCCGCGTGCCCGCCGAGGGACAGGGAGATGGCCAGCAGCAGACCGCCCACGACCACGAACGGGATCATGTGGGAGACGCCGTTCATCAGCGCCTTGTACGCCTGACTGCGCTGGTGGCCACCGCCGCCGGCGCCACCGCCACCACCGCCACCCGCCGCCGCGGTCCCGGACTGCACCGGCGCGCTCTGCGCGCGCTGGATCAGCTCCTCCGGCTTGTGGATGCCGTCCGCGACGCCCGTGGACAGGACCCGCTTGCCGGCGAACCGGTCGAGGTCGACCTCCTTGTCGGCGGCGATGATGACGGCGTCCGCCTCTCTGACATCGTTGTCAGAGAGCACGTTCTCGGCCCCGATCGAGCCCTGCGTCTCCACCTTGATCGAGACGCCGAGCCGGTCGCCGGCCTGCTGGAGCTTCTCCGCGGCCATGTACGTGTGCGCGATACCGGTGGGGCACGCGGTGACGGCGACGATCTTCACGGGCTTGCGCCCGCTCGCGTCCCCGCCTTCGGGAGGGCCTGCCGGACTGGTCACTGGAATCTCCTCACGACACATGCGTTGTCCTGCGGGATCGCGCGTACAACCCGACCCAACGGCATCCTCGTTCATGTAAGGCCTTGATCAAAAGTCCGAAAGGCCCCTAAATCTCCGCCGGAAGCCCTGAACTCAGGCCAAGACCGGCCCACCACGGCCTCAAGTCGCCTGGGCCGCGCTCCGCCGATCGGTGTAGATTCGTCATCAGTGTCAGGCGTCGCTGCTGATGGCGGTCGGGCGGTCTTCGGACCGGCCGAGGGGAGAGAGGACCCCCGACGGACTGAGCGCCATGTGCGCCGTCTTGACGACGGTGTACGGCTCAGCCGTACCCACCTCTCTACAGCACGAGGAGCAGCACCCACATGACTGCCGCTTTCACCGACTTCAAGGTCGCGGACCTCTCCCTCGCCGTCTTCGGACGCAAGGAGATCACCCTCGCCGAGCACGAGATGCCCGGCCTCATGTCGATCCGCCGGGAGTACGCGGCCACCCAGCCGCTCGCCGGAGCCCGCGTCACCGGCTCCCTGCACATGACCGTGCAGACGGCCGTCCTCATCGAGACCCTCGTCGCCCTCGGCGCCGACGTCCGCTGGGCCTCCTGCAACATCTTCTCCACCCAGGACCACGCGGCCGCCGCCATCGCGGTGGGCCCGAACGGCACCCCGGAGAACCCGCAGGGCGTCCCCGTCTTCGCCTGGAAGGGCGAGACGCTGGAAGAGTACTGGTGGTGCACGGAGCAGGCGCTGACCTGGCCGAACACCCCCACCGGCGGCCCGAACATGATCCTCGACGACGGTGGCGACGCCACCCTCCTCGTCCACAAGGGCGTCGAGTTCGAGAAGGCCGGCGCCGCTCCGGACCCGTCGACGGCGGACTCCGAGGAGTACGCGAACATCCTGACCCTGCTCAACCGCACCCTGGGCGAGTCCCCGCAGAAGTGGACGCAGCTCGCGTCCGAGATCCGCGGCGTCACCGAGGAGACCACCACCGGCGTCCACCGCCTCTACGAGATGATGGCCGAAGGCACCCTGCTCTTCCCGGCGATCAACGTGAACGACGCCGTCACCAAGTCGAAGTTCGACAACAAGTACGGCTGCCGCCACTCCCTCATCGACGGCATCAACCGCGCCACCGACGTCCTCATCGGCGGCAAGACCGCCGTGGTCTTCGGCTACGGCGACGTCGGCAAGGGCTGCGCCGAATCGCTGCGCGGCCAGGGCGCGCGCGTCATCGTCACCGAGATCGACCCGATCTGCGCCCTCCAGGCGGCCATGGACGGCTACCAGGTCGCGACGCTGGACGACGTCGTCGAGACCGCCGACATCTTCATCACGACCACGGGCAACAAGGACATCATCATGGCCGCCGACATGGCCAAGATGAAGCACCAGGCCATCGTGGGCAACATCGGCCACTTCGACAACGAGATCGACATGGCCGGCCTCGCGAAGATCGAGGGCATCGTCAAGGACGAGGTCAAGCCCCAGGTCCACACCTGGAAGTTCCCCGACGGCAAGGTCCTCATCCTCCTGTCCGAAGGCCGCCTGCTGAACCTGGGCAACGCCACCGGTCACCCGTCCTTCGTCATGTCGAACTCCTTCGCGGACCAGACCCTGGCCCAGATCGAGCTCTTCACGAAGCCGGCCGAGTACCCCACCAACGTCTACGTGCTCCCCAAGCACCTCGACGAGAAGGTGGCCCGCCTGCACCTCGCCGCGCTCGGCGTCCGCCTGACCACGCTGCGCCCGGAGCAGGCCGCGTACATCGGCGTGGACGTCGCGGGCCCGTACAAGCCGGACCACTACCGCTACTGATCCCCACGGATCAGCGGCACCAGGCAACACCACGCGTCAGGTCAGGCCCCCGGCATCCGTGCCGGGGGCCTGCCCCGTACCCGCCCGAACCCAGGAAGACGCCCCATGCCCCGAGGCCGCTACGCGCTGCACGACCCGCACGACCACACCCCCCTCGGCGAGGAACACTTCCACTGCGCCCCGGGCCCCTCCGGCTGGCGCTACGTCTCCCAGTTCACGGCGCCCGACGGCGCGCACCGCGGCTCCGTCGACCTGGCCGTCGACGAACTGGGCCGCCCCATCCGCCTGGAGGTCAACGCCTCCAGTTGGCAGGTCCGCGGCGCCGCCATCGACGGGATCACCTGGGTCCGCACCGACCCCGCCGGAGCCGAAGCCACCGAGGGCAACGTCCCCGGGGCCGCCGGCTTCACCGGCACCTCCCCGGCCTTCCTCGTCGCCACGGCCCGGCTGCTGCGCCTGGTCCCCGGCGCCCCCGCCACCCGCGTCCGCCTGGTGGCCCTGACCGACCCCGTCCTGGCGGCCCGTACGACCGACCAGGCCTGGGCCCTCCTGCACCGCGCCGAACACCCCACGGACAGCGGCCCGCTCCTGGTGGACGAGTACCGGGTCACCGCCCTGGACACCGGGGAGGTCCACACGGTCCACATCGCCGGCGACGTGGTCCTCTCGGCCCCCGGCATCGAACTCGAACACCTGGAGACCCCGCCGTCGGCCTTCCCCGCATAGCTAGGCGGGCGGAGCGAACCCGGTCGCCCTGGGCGGCTCCACGGGCACGGGTACGGGTACGGCCGCCACCGGCGCCACAGGAGCGGCGACGGGCACCACCGCCGGCGCCACCACGGCCGGCATCACCACGGGCGCGGGCTGCCCGTACGGAACGGGAGCCGCCCCGGGAGCCGGCTGCTGCCGGAAGGCCCGCGCGGCGTCCCGCGCCTGCCGCTCGTGCACCACGGCCATCAGGAACGCGGCGGCCGGCACCCCGACCGGCGGCGGAGCCCCCGTACGCGCCACGAGATCGTCCGCGAGCCGGGCCGCCATCGAGGCGCCCACCTGCGGATCCAGCTGGTTCATGCGCGTCAGGTACTGCCGGATCGCCAGCCACAGCCCGTCGGGCACCGCGGACAGGTCCAGCCCGCCGAACCGTCCGGCCAGCCACGGGGGCGGCGCGGGCACCGGCATCACCCGCGCCCCCGGCACCCGCTCCCGGATGACCAGCGTCCCCGCGAACACGTCACCGAGCCGTCGGCCCCGCTCGGAGAACAGCGAGGCGATGCACGCCACGGCCCCGAAGGTCAGCAGCAGTTCGAAGACCCCGAAGGCCCCGCGCACCAGCGCGTGCCGGAACCGGATCGGCCCGCCGTCGTCTCGCACCACGCGCAGCCCGCACGCGAGCTTGCCCAGCGAGCGCCCGTGGCTCAGGGTCTCCACCGCGATCGGAACGCCGACCAGGACGAGGACGAACGAGGCCACCGACACGGCCGCCCGGGCCGCCCCGTCCATCGAGGCGGTGGCAAGTACGAGCCCGAGGGAAATGAGCAGGTACCCGGCGACGTACACGAGCAGGTCGAGCAGGATCGCCAGCGCCCGGCTCGGCAGCCTCGCCGGCCGTAGCCCCAGGACGACCGCGTCCCCCGTCACCAGATCGCTCACCGACGCACACCCTTCACGTGACCTGCCCCGCCCCATCGGCCTCCAGTCTGCCAAGCTGGCGAAGCAAGCAGTAGGAGAAACCGGCAGGGACCAGGGGCAGGGGAGCGCCAACCACATGGATCTCGACGTCTTCGTTGCGGCCCACCGGGCCGAGTGGGCCCGCCTGGAGCAGCTCCTGGGCCGGGGCCGCCGCCTCACGGGAGCCGAGGCCGACGAGCTCGTCGCGCTCTACCAGCGCACGGCCACCCACCTCTCCCTCGTCCAGTCCAGCACCCCCGACCCGATGCTCACGGGCCGCCTGACCCAGCTCGTCGCCCGCGCCCGCGCCACGGTGACGGGCACCCGCCGGTCCGGCTGGCGCGACGCGGCCCGCTTCTTCACTTCGGGCTTCCCGGCGGCCGTCTACCTCAGCCGCCGCTGGTGGATACCCACGGCTCTGATCTCCACGGCCGTGGGCGTGCTCGTCGGCTGGTGGATAGCCACCCACCCGGAGATCCAGAACGCGATCGGCGCTCCGGAGGACCTGAAGGCGATGACGAAGCCGGGCGGCGGGTACGAGGCGTACTACTCCAGCCACCCCGCGGCCTCCTTCGCGGCCCAGGTCTGGACGAACAACGCCCAGGCGGCCGCGATCTGCCTGGTCCTGGGCGGATTCCTGGGCCTGCCGGTCCTGTACATCCTGTGGCAGAACATGCTGAACCTGGGCGTCGGCATCGGCCTGATGTCCTCGGCCGACCGCCTCGACGTCTTCCTCGGCCTGATCCTCCCGCACGGCCTGCTCGAGCTGACGGCCGTCTTCGTCGCCGCCGGTACGGGCCTGCGCCTGGGCTGGACGGTCATCGACCCCGGTCACCGCACCCGCCGCGTGGCCCTGGCCGAACAGGGCCGCGCCGCCCTCGGCATGGCCATCGGCCTGGCGGCGGTGCTCTTCCTCTCGGGCCTGATCGAAGGCTTCGTCACCCCCTCCGGCCTGCCCACCTGGGCCCGCATCGGCATCGGCGTGGCCGCCGAGGCAGCCTTCCTGGTCTACGTCTACGTCCTGGGCGGCCGCGCGGCCCGAGCCGGCGAAACGGGCGACGTGGAACAGGCCGACCAGACGGCGACGCTCCCCACCGCGGCCTGATGTGCGTGCGGGCCTGCTGAGCTGCTAGTCTCCTCGTCGTCCCGCAAACACTGTTGACACGGTGCCTGCGGGGAGGTAGATTCGAACGGTTGCCTCGAACTGGACAAGTTCGGCAGCGATGGTTTAAAGTCTTTCTCGCCCCCCAGGAATTGAATTCCAAGCGGGCACATCCAGCCCTTCATTCAGGAAAGCGAAGCCGGGAAATCCGGTGGAAATCTTCTGATAGAGTCGGAATCGCCGGAAAGGGAAAACGCGAAAGCGGATGACCTTGAAGGCGGAAAACAAGCGAGACAGACTCTGATAGAGTCTGAAACGCAAGAACAGAACAGAACGAAAGCCCGGAGGAAAACCCGCGAGGGTGAGTACAAAGGAAGCGTCCGTTCCTTGAGAACTCAACAGCGTGCCAAAAATCAACGCCAAAA